>NZ_JBRREC010000126.1:0-10357 GCF_056760015.1 Stenotrophomonas sp. STEN029
ACACGGACGCTCTTCGGTAGAGCCTCTGCCGAGCATGGCTCGGCACTACAGGTGACGCGCTTGCTTACGCTGCGGGCTGTGCCTCGGCTCCGCCACGCTGCAGCGGGTCCGGGTACGGCTGGCCGTTCTCGACAAAGCCCAGCGACACTGAGTTCAGGCAATGCCGTTCAAAGGTCGGCGGCGGGCCGTCCGGGAATACATGGCCAAGATGGCTGCCACAGCGTGCGCAGACGATCTCGGTGCGGATCATGCCGTGGCTGATGTCGCGGATCTCGCGCACATGGGCCGGATCGAACGGTGCGAAGAAGCTCGGCCAACCGGTGCCCGAGTCGAACTTGGTGCTGGAACGGAACAGCGGCAGCGCGCACAGGCGGCAGCAGTACACGCCGTCGCGCTTGTTATCCAGGAACACGCCGCAGAACGGTGCCTCGGTGCCGTGATGCAGCAGCACGCGCTGTTCTTCGCTGCTGAGCCCGGCGATCAGGGCATCACGTTGGGTGGTGCTGGGAGGGTTCAGGTCGAAAGCAGTCATGGCGCGGCATCCGTGGGGCAGATATCAATGGTAGGGGCGGGCAGTGGCCAGTCCAAGGGCGCATTCATGGTGGCGCAAGCCGTGTCGGCGCATGCTCGGCTGGTCGAGCAACGGGAGATGTCGATGAAACGGATGACATATCTGGCGCTGGCAGTGCTGGCGATCGCGCCGCTCTCGGCGCAGGCGCAGCTACAGCAGCCACCGTCGCCGACTGCTACCCGCCCGGTGACGCTGCCGCCGCCGTCGCGGCCGTCGACAACGGTGCCATCCGACCAGCGACAGGAAGAAGTACGGCCGCTGCCGCCACGGCCGGCTGCCCAGCCCAAGCCAGCGCCGAAAGCAAAGCCGATCAGCCAGCCAGCGCAGACCGTGCGTCCGATCTACGACAGCAAGGGACAGCCGGCGCCGGAGATGCGGCAGACCAGCCCCGGCCGGGTATTGGATACCCGCACCAATCGCTATTACGACACCGTGCCCAGTGGTGTTGGGCAGCAGGTAGTGCCGCCGCCAGCAGGCACGCGCTAGCACCGTAGTGCCGAGCCATGCTCGGCAGAGGCTCTACCGAAGAGCGTCCGTGTAGTGCCGAGCCATGCTCGGCAGGAGGCATTCCAAGCCAACGCCAGAAGTGACCCCTCCCCAACCCTCCCCTTGGCCTGCGGCCAAAGGGAGGGGGCGTAGTGCCGAGCCATGCTCGGCAGGAGGCATTTCAAGCCAACGCCAGAAGCGACCCCTCCCCAGCCCTCCCCTTGGCCTGCGGCCAAAGGGAGGGGGCGTACCGCTCGGCACTACTCTGCTATTGGCAGGCAGAGGGTTTCTTTTACTTCCTCCATCACGATGTAGCTTTTGGATTCGCGTACGTGCGGCAAGGTCAGCAGGGTGCTGCCGAGCAGCTTGCGGTAGGAGGCCATTTCGTTGATGCGTGCCTTGAGCAGGTAATCGAAATCGCCGGACATCAAATGGCATTCCAGTACGTTGGGCAGCTTCAGCGCCGCACGGCGGAATTCCTCGAAGATGTCGCCGGATTTGTAGGCCAGGCTGATCTCCACGAACACCAGCAGGCTGGCCTTGACCGAGGAAGGGTCCAACCGTGCGTAGTAGCCGGTGATCACGCCTTCGCGCTCCAGCCGACGCACGCGCTCGGTGCAGGGCGTGGTCGACAGGCCGACGCGTTCGCCCAGCTCGGTGAAGGAGATACGCCCCTCCTGCTGCAGGATGCGCAGGATCTTGCGGTCGATCTTGTCCAGTTCGCGGCTGCGGGTGGCCATGGCGGCTCTGTTTTTGATGAACGAAGTGGGAAAATAACCTGATTCGGCAAGCTAATACAGGGAAAACAACTGGCTGACCCTGAATATACTGCGCCGTTCCTAGCCCCTGCCGTCCCGTGCGCAGGGAATGATGTGGTCCGGAGAATGAAAATGCGCGTTCTGGTGCTTGGCAGCGGTGTGATCGGCACGACCAGTGCCTGGTATCTACGGCAGGCCGGCTTTGAGGTCACCGTGGTGGACCGGCAGCCGGCCCCGGCGCTGGAAACCAGCTTTGCCAATGCCGGCCAGCTGTCGTTCGGCTACACCTCGCCGTGGGCCGCGCCGGGCGTGCCGTTCAAGGCGATCAAGTGGTTGTTCGAGGAGCATGCGCCGCTGGCCATCCGCCCCACCGCCGACATCGCCCAGTACCGTTGGCTGTGGCAGATGCTGCGCAACTGCACCTCGGCCCGCTACGCGGTCAACAAGGCGCGCATGGTGCGGGTGTCCGACTACAGCCGCGATTGCATCAACGAGCTGCGCGCCGCCACCGGCATCGACTACGAAGGTCGCCAGCTGGGCACCACCCAGTTGTTCCGCACCCAGCAGCAGCTGGATGCCGCCGCGCAGGACATCGAGGTGCTGCGCGAATACGGCGTGCCCTACGAAGTGCTGGACCGCCAGGGCATTGCCCGGGTTGAGCCGGCGCTGGCCGGCAAGACCGAGATGCTGGTCGGCGCGTTGCGCCTGCCCGAAGACCAGACCGGCGACTGCCAGCTGTTCACCACCAAGCTGGCGGCGTTGGCCGAAGCGGCCGGTGTCGAGTTCCGCTTCGACCAGGACATCGCTTCGATCCAGACCGATGGCGACCGCATCACCGGCGTACGCATCAACGGCAAGCTGGAGACCGCCGACCACTACGTGCTGGCGTTGGGCAGCTATTCGCCGCAGCTGCTGGCACCGTTGGGCATGCAGCTGCCGGTGTACCCGCTGAAGGGTTACTCGCTGACCCTGCCGATCACCAACGCAGCGATGGCACCGAATTCGACCATCCTCGACGAAAGTTACAAGATCGCCATCACCCGCTTCGAAGACCGCATCCGCGTCGGTGGCATGGCCGAAGTGGCCGGTTTTGATCTGTCGCTGGAGCCGCGCCGTCGCGCCACGCTGGAGAAGGTGGTCAAGGACCTGTACCCGGATGGCGGCGACCTGTCGCAGGCCAGCTTCTGGACCGGCCTGCGCCCGGCCACCCCGGATGGCACCCCGGTGATCGGCGCAACGCCGTATCGCAACCTGTTCCTCAATACCGGCCACGGCACCCTGGGCTGGACCATGGCGGCCGGCTCCGGTCGTTACCTGGCCGATCTGATGAGCGGCAAGCAACCGCAGATCAGCACCGAAGGCCTGGATATCTTCCGCTACGGCAAGGGCCAGCACTGATGCGCCCGGCACAGGCACTGATCGACCTGGACGCACTGCGCCACAACTACCGGCTGGCCCGCCAGCTCGGCGGTGGCAATGCCTTGGCGATCATCAAGGCGGATGCCTATGGCCATGGCGCGGTGAACTGCGCCCGCGCGCTGCAGGACGAGGCCGACGGTTTTGGTGTGGCCTGCATCGAAGAAGCGCTGGAGCTGCGTCAGGCCGGCATCCGTGGCCCGATCCTGCTGATGGAAGGCTTCTTCGACGCGGCCGAGCTGCCGTTGATCGTCGAGCATGATTTCTGGGTGGTCGTGGCCACGTCGTGGCAGCTGGAGGCGGTGGAGGCATTCAAGACCGACGCCACGCTGCGTATCTGGCTCAAGCTGGACAGCGGCATGCACCGGCTGGGTCTGTCGCCAGAAGAGTTCCGCGACGCGCATGCGCGCCTGAGCGCACTGCCGCAGGTCGGCCCGCTGGTGTTGATGACCCACCTGGCGCGTGCCGATGAACTGGACAGCAACCGCACCCGCGAGCAGCTCGATGTCTTCGTTCGTGCGACAGAAGGCTTGGCCGGCGAAACCAGTCTGTGCAATTCGCCGGCCTTGTTGGGCTGGCCGGATGTGCGCAGTGACTGGGTACGTCCGGGCCTGATGTTGTACGGCGCAGATCCCTTGTATCCACAGCCCAGCCCGCATGCCGCGCAGCTGCGTCCGGTGATGACCCTGCAGTCGCGGGTGATCGCGGTGCGCGAACTCGCCGTCGGCGAACCGCTGGGGTATGGCGCGCGTTTTGTCGCTGAAAAGCCAACGCGCGTAGGCGTGGTTGCGATGGGCTACGCCGATGGCTATCCGCAGTTCGCGCCGAATGGCACGCCGGTGTTGATCGATGGCGTGCCGGGGCGGTTGATTGGTCGTGTATCGATGGACATGTTGACCGTGGACCTGAGCGATCACCCGCAGGCAGCACGTGGCAGCATCGTGCAGTTGTGGGGCAATGCGCCGACCATTTCCGAGTTGGCGCCGCGCTGCAATACCAGCGCCTATCGTTTGCCGTGCAGCCTCAAGCGCACGCCGCGGGTGTATTTGTCGGCGTGAGGTTGCCGGGTGCAATGAATGAAACGGGCCGCGTCGCGGCCCGTTTCATTTTGCATTTTGCATTTGTGGGAGCGGCGTCAGCCGCGAAGCTTGGCAACCCAAGCGATCGCAGAGTTGCATGCAGCTTCATTGCTGCCAGCTTCGCGGCTGACGCCGCTCCCACGGGTTTCAGCGAGCCGGTAGAGCGTCTGCCGAGCATGGCTCGGCACTACAGGTGAAGCAGAAAGGGCCGCATTGCGGCCCTTTCTGTTTCCTATCTACGCGGTTGCGAATTACAAACCGGCAGTGCTGCGATCGCTCTGCAGTTCGCGGCGTACCCAGTCATTGAGCAGGCGCTTTTCGTAACGCAGCGGGTCGGTGTTGTTGGGCAGGCTGCTGTTGAGCAGATAACCGGTGTCGGAGAGCTTGCGCTCGCCCTGGTCGATGACCTGGCCATTGGCATCGGTCAAGGTGAACTGCAGTGTGATGCGCGGCGGGTAGATGTCGCGCATCACGCGGATGTCATCCAGGCGCGGGCCGTGCCACGGCTCGTAGTCGCCAGCGCGCTTGATGTCGGTGATGGTCACGTCCAGCTTCTGCCCTTCCGGCAGCTGCTTGCTGGCCTGCTTGCGCAGGTGTTCGGCCAGATCCTCCACCCAGTTGCCCCGCTGCGCGTCCCAGCGGTTGCGGCTGTAGCGCAGCTCGGTGAACTGTGTCGGATCGGTCCATTGCACCTGTACTGGACCTTCGACGCTCAGGGCATGCGGCGCTTCGGGATCGGATACGGTGCGCGGCTTGGCATCGGCACCGCCGGCAGCCAGCAGGCAGGCCAGGACAAGTCCGGTAACGGTCAGTGTTTTCATGACATGCTCCTGATGGACTTTGATGATGGAAGTGTGAGGCCCACACCCCCACGCTGCAATGAACCCGGCGCCAGTTCGCAGCAGCGGATTGCGCGATGGTTCATCATCACAGGCTGTGGATGGTTTGTCGCCCAGACTGGGCGGCACGTATCCCTCTTCGCCGCGCCATTTCTCCTCTCCGACAATGCCTGCCCCCAGCCCGGACTCACACCTGTCATTGCTGTCTCTGGACGAAGAGGATCTGGAAAGCTCCAGCCTCTATCGGGAGGTATTCAATGCGGTGGCCAGCGGCTTCTGCGTGATCGAGCTGGTGTTTGAACAGGGCACCGCGGTGGATTTCATCTACCGCAAGGTCAATGCCGGTTTCCAGAAGGTCACCGGCCTGAGCAATGTCACCGGTCGGCGCGCCAGCGAGGTGGTGCCGGCGATGGAGGCGGATTGGTTCCAGGCCTTTGGGCGGGTGGTCAGCGAGGGCGGGATCAGCCAGTTCGAGCGCCAGGTGTCGGAGCCGTCGCGCTGGTATTCGGTGGAGGCGGTACGCATCGGCAAGCCCGACAAACACCAGGTAGCGGTGTTCCTTTTTGATATCTCCGCACGCAAGCGGATTGAAACCGAGCTGGCCGAAAGCGAGGCGCGTTTCAGCGCCTTGGCCGACGGCCTGCCGATGCCGGTCTGGGTGGTGGATGACCGCGGCCAGCTGCGCTTCGTCAATACCGCGTTCTTCACTTTCTTCGGTTTGCCGGCTGATCAGGACCTGGGGCCGGACCCCTGGCAGCGCCTTCTGCATCCGGACGAACGTGCCTCGTTCGAGTACGAATTGCAGGCTGCATTGAACGGCCGCACCGAGCTGCACGCCAATACCCGCGTGCGCCGCCACGATGGACAATGGCGTTGGTTGGAAATGAACGCGGTACCGCGTTTTTCGGCCGATGGCCGCTTCATCGGCCTGGCGGGCAACAGCCCGGATATCACCGAGCGCCGTGAAATCGAAATGGCACGCGAAGACCTGCTCACCGCCGAGCGTGTGGCGCGCAACGCCGCCGAAGGCATGGCGCGGATGAAGGATGAATTCCTCGCTACCCTGTCGCATGAGCTGCGCACGCCACTGACCACGGTGCTGGGCTGGAGCGAGCTGCTGCTGCAACGCATGGAGGCCGATCACCCGATGCGCCGTGGCATGGAAGTGATCGCCAGCAGCGCGATGACGCAGAAGAACCTGATGTCGGACATGCTCGACCTGAGCAGCATGTTGCTGGGCAAGGTGCAGCTGGAAGTGGAAGTGCTGGACCTGTCCGAGCAGCTGCGTGAAGCGGTGCGTGCGCAGGAGCTGGTGGCCGAAGGCAAGGCGCAGACGGTGGTGCTGGAGCTGCCGGAGCTGCCGCAGCCGGTGCTTGGCGATGCCACCCGTCTGCAGCAGATACTCGGCAATCTCTTGTCCAACGCGATCAAGTTCACCCCGGTTGAAGGGCGGATCGAGATCAGCCTGCAGCACGAAGCCGGCCATCTGGTGGTGCAGATCAAGGACGACGGTGACGGCATCGCGCCGGAGTTCCTGGAACACCTGTTCAGCCGCTTCAGTCAGGCCGACAGCACCACTACCCGTCGCCACGGTGGCCTCGGGCTGGGCCTGGCCATCGTCCAGCAGCTGACCGAGCTGCATGGCGGTACAGTTTCGGCGGCCAGCGAAGGGCCAGGGCGTGGCGCCACCTTCCATCTGCGCCTGCCGGAGTTTCAAGCGCAGAAGGCGGCGAACCATCCGCGCCGGCGCGTGCAGCGCGGCCGCATCGGTGAGCAGGTACTGGTGCCCAATGCCCTGCAGGGCCTGCGCGTGCTGGCGGTGGAAGACCAGGTCGACATGCTGGGCTATATCCGCCGCCTGCTGGAAGAGCAGGGCGCGTCGGTGGTTACAGCCAGCACCGCTGCCGAAGCCTTGGAGCTGCTGGACCTGCGCGGACATACCGCATTCGACGTGCTGATCAGCGACATTGGCATGCCGGGCATGGATGGCTACGGCCTGATCCACACCCTGCGCGAGACCTTGGGCGTCGGCGGCGATGAGCTGCCAGCGGTGGCGGTGACCGCGCTGGCCCGAGCTGACGACCGGCGGCGTGCGTTTTCCTCTGGGTTCCAGGGGCATCTGGCCAAGCCGTACAGCGTGGCGCAGCTGATTTCGGCTATCCGCGACGCACGCCTGCCACGCTGAAATCTTTGCACGGATTTCACGCGGAAAAACGCTACTGTGACGGCGTTCACCCATGGACGCTGTCATGCCCCTGTACGCGCCGCATGTTTATTCGGACCCGATGCTGATCGCATCGCTGGAGGCCTTGCTCGGCCAGTTGCCGGAGCAGGCCCGGGTCATGCTGGTCCTCAAGGATGGCAGTCGCGTGGCTGGCACCGTTACAGAGCAGCCGACGTTGCAGCATTTTGCCGACCACAACGAGCAGCCCGGGGTGAACGCGACGGTGCGGCTGGAAGACCTGTTGCGGGCCTGCCAGCAGCATGTGGTGTGGCTGGACAGCGTGCTCCAGGTGCAGCACCTGCCGGCCGCCGAACCCTGATCCAGCGCGGGCGTGAGGCCTCATTCAGCTGGCTGCGGCCGGTGACCGGGGCCGGCCCGGTAGAATGGCCGGCCCTGCTAGACGAATTACCGGCATGCCTGCTCCGCACGACGCACCGTTGGAAACCCTGTTCCTCCCGTTCTCCAAGGCTGGCCTGCGTTGGCCGCAGGGGCCGGTCCTGTTCCTGCGCGCGCGTGACGGCTGGCCGCTGCGCGAGCATGCCGACGGCACCCAACTGGTTTGCTCGCAGAGCTTCCGCCCGTTTGCCGAGGCGCTGCAGCGCAGTGGCTGGGAAGTGCGCGATGAGCAGGCGCTGGAGCAGTCCGACGAGCGTTATGCGCTGGTGCTGGTGTTGCCGCCGCGGCAGCGCGACGAAGCCCGCGCGCTGTTTGCGCAGGCGCTGGGCAAGCTGGCTCCGGGCGGCATCATCCTCGCCTGCCAGTCCAACAACGAGGGCGCCCGCTCCGGCGAAAGCGACCTGCAGCAGCTGGCCGGGCTGGGCGGCACGCTGACCAAGAACCACTGCCGCGCCTACTGGTCGCTGCCGGCCGAAGGCAAGCACGACGCGGCGCTGCACAAGCGCTGGTCCGCATTGGATGCACCGCGCAAGATCGTTGATGGCCGCTTCCTGAGTCGCCCCGGCGTGTTTGCCTGGGACCGCATCGATCCGGCCTCGGCGCTGCTGGTGGAGCAGCTGCCGGCGGATCTGGCCGGTCGCGGCGCCGACCTGGGCGCGGGCTGGGGCTATCTGTCGTCCGAAGTGCTGGCACGCTGCCCCAAGGTCACCGCGCTGGATCTGTACGAAGCCGAGGCGCGTGCGTTGGCCCTGGCTCGCCACAACCTGGCCGAGGTCGGTGCGCAGGTGAAGCTGGATTTCCGCTGGCAGGATGTCACCGCCGGCATCGATGGTCGCTACGACTTCATCGTCTCCAACCCTCCGTTCCACACCCCGGCGCGCGAAGACCGGCCTGACATCGGCCGCCGCTTCATCGCCGTGGCTGCGCAGTCGCTGCGTCCGGGCGGGCAGTTGTTCATGGTCGCCAACCGCCATCTGCCCTACGAGCAGATCCTCACCGAGAGCTTCGGTGAAGTGCGGGTGGCCGCCGAGCGCGATGGTTTCAAGGTCATCGTCGGTACCCGGGGCCGCGCATGAAGCTGGTCAAGCACATCGCCAACCTCGGGTACGGCAGCCGCAAGCAGGTGCAGCAGATGTTCCGCGAGGGCCGCATCACCGACGCGCAAGGCGAGGTGCTGTATGCCGACGACAAGGTCGAGCACGACAACATCCGCATCGATGACGAAGTGCTGGACCCGCCGCCGGGCCTGATCCTGATGCTGCACAAACCGGCCGGTTACACCTGTTCCACCAAAGACCATGGTCGCTTGATCTATGAGCTACTGCCGGAACGCTTTCGCGACCGCGACCCGGTGCTGTCCAGCGTTGGTCGCCTCGATCGCGACACCTCGGGCATGTTGCTGATGACCGATGACGGCCAGCTGCTGCACCGCATCGTGTCGCCGAAGTCGAAGCTGGACAAGGTCTACGAAGCGCAGCTGGCGGAAGACCTGAGCGGCAGCGAGACCGCCCGGTTCGCCAGCGGCACGCTGCTGCTGGAGTCGGACGACAAGCCCTTGCTGCCCGCCGAACTTGAGGTGCTGGGCGCACGCGCCGCGCGACTGACCCTGCACGAAGGCCGCTACCACCAGGTGCGGCGCATGTTCGCTGCGGTGGGTAACCACGTGCAGGCGCTGCACCGTTCGCGCATTGGCGGCCTGGGCTTGGGTGATCTGCCTGAAGGCCAATGGCGTCAGCTCGATGCCGCCGATCTGGCGGTGCTGTTTGGAGAGCAGGCTTGATGGAATTGCTGGCCCGTCCGCAGGCGCTGGTGTTCGACATGGATGGGCTGATGCTGGACAGCGAGCGTGCGCTGATGGGCTGTCTGGAGCAGACCGCGCAGGAGCACGGCTATGCCTTGCCGCGCCCGCTGCTGCTGTCCCTGATCGGCTCATCCGATGCCACCACCCGGCAGAAACTGGCCGACGTGCTGGGCATGGAACGTACCGACGCGCTGCTGGCAGATGCCTATGCGCGCTATGCCGGCATCGTCGATGCCGGTGTGCCGCTGCGGCCGGGCATCATCGAGTTGCTGGAGTTGCTGCGCGAGCATGACATCCCGCGCGCGGTGGCCACCGCCACCCGCTCACCGCTGGCCCAGCGCAAGCTGGAGGCGGCCGGGCTGTTGCAGTATTTCCAGTTCGTTGCCACCAGCAGCGATGTTGCCCATTCCAAGCCGGCCCCGGATATCTACCTGCACGCCGCGCACGGTTTGGGCATCGCCCCCGTACATTGCCTGGCGCTGGAAGATTCACCAACCGGCGTGCGCGCGGCCTTGGCCGCAGGCATGACCACCATCCAGATTCCGGACCTGCTGGAGCCGGACGAAGAAGTGCGCGGCTACGGTCACCACATCACCGCCTCGCTGCATGACGTACGCGAGCTGCTGCAGCAATGGCTGCCGGTAAGCGCGGCCTAGGCCTCACTGTAGTGCCGAGCCATGCTCGGCAGAGGCTGTACCAGGAATGCTGCAGCCAAACGCTTCACCTGTAGTGCCGAGCCATGCTCGGCATTGGCATTACCGGTAAAGCCCCTTGCCGAGCATGGCTC
>NZ_JBRREC010000127.1:0-10295 GCF_056760015.1 Stenotrophomonas sp. STEN029
CTCTATATCGGCCCGCCCCATCCCCGCAACCCCACGCATTTCCCCCCCACCCCCCGCCCCCCCTGGGCGCCCCACCACAACAACAGAAGCAACAGCCACAGCAACACCTTGCCGAACATGGCTCGGCACTACACAAGATCGATGCGGCACTACACACTGCCGCCCAAGCACAGACAGGAGCTCCGCCCATGACGAAGTCCTTCCACAAGCGCAGCCGCGCGCCGTGGCTCAGCAGCTGCGTATTGCTGGGCATGTCCGCCCTGCAGGTACAGGCCGCCGACACCACCTCCGCCCCTTCGCTTGTCCCCCTGCCCGCCAGCTACCAGGCTGACGGCGGCAAGGACTTCGTGCTGCAGAACTCCGCCCGCGTCGGCGGCAACGACGAGGCAGCGCGCCGCGCCGCCGCGCAGTTCGTGACCCTGCTCAAGCAGAATGGTGGTCCGACCCTGGCCATCGCCGACAACGCCAGCAAGGCGCAGGTCCGCTTCCGCCTCGATCCTTCGGCACTCAACACCGCCGAAGGCTACGCATTGAAGGTTTCCGACACCGGCATCGATATCAGCGCAGGTGATGATGTCGGCCTGTTCTACGGCGCGGTCACTGCCGCACAGCTGCTGACCGGCAACACGCCAGGCCATGTCGCCGCCGCCACCATCAACGACACCCCGCGCTTCCCGTGGCGTGGCTTCATGCTCGACTCTGCACGTCACTTCCAGAGCATGGACGAGATCAAGAAGCTGCTCGATGCGATGGCGCAGCACAAGCTCAATACCTTCCATTGGCACCTGACCGATGACCAGGGCTGGCGCATGGAGATCAAGCGCTATCCGAAGCTGACCGAAGTCGGCAGCTGCCGCGTGCCGCTGGGTGATGCCGGCATCAATACCGCCACCGGCGAAGCGCGCCAGTACTGCGGCTACTACACGCAGGAGCAGATCCGCGAAATCATCGCCTACGCCGCCGAGCGCCACATCCAGGTGATCCCGGAAATCGACGTGCCCGGCCATGCCACCGCCGCCATCGTCGCCTACCCGGAGCTGGGTACCACCGAACAGAAACTGGTCATCGACAATCAGTGGGGCGTGTTCCCGAACCTGTTCAACACCGAGGAAGCCACCTTCCAGTTCCTGGAGAATGTGCTGGAAGAAGTGATCCAGATGTTCCCGTCCAAGTACGTGCATGTCGGCGGCGACGAAGCGGTCAAGGACCAGTGGATCGCCTCCAAACGCGTGCAGGAGCGCATGCGCGAACTCGGCGCCAAGGATGAAATGGAAATGCAGAGCCATATCATCAAGCGCCTGGAGAAGTTCCTGGAGCAGCACGACCGCCGCCTGATCGGCTGGGATGAAATCCTCGAAGGCGGCCTGCCGCCGGAAGCGACGGTGATGTCCTGGCGTGGCACCGAAGGCGGGCTCAAGGCCGCCAGCGAAGGCCATGACGTGGTGATGTCGCCGGTCAGCCACATGTACATGGACTACCTGCAGACCGAGTCGCCGAACGAGCCGCCGGGCCGCCCGGCCACCATCACCCTGCAGAAGGCTTACGAGTTCGAGCCGGTACCGGCCGAACTGGCGGCGGACAAGCGCTCGCACATCCTTGGCCTGCAGGCCAACATGTTCAACGAGCACACCCGCAACAACCAGAACCTGGAGCACAACCTGTTCCCGCGCCTGGCTGCGGTTGCCGAGACCGGCTGGAGCCCGCAGGACAAGCGCAACTTCAGCAACTTCCTGCAGCGTCTGCCGCAGCAGCTGCAGCGCTACCAGGCGATGAACATCGCCTATGCGAAGACGCCGTTCCAGGTCGACATGATCGACAAGGGTGAGCACCGCACTGGCGCGGTGCAGGTGAGCCTGAACAATCCGCTGGGCTACCCGGTGCATTACACGCTGGATGGCAGCCCGGTCACCGCAAGCTCGCCGCTGTATGCGCAACCACTGCAGTTGAAGGTGCCGCTGCAGGTACAGACCGCCGCGTTCTTTGATGGCAAGCCACTGGCCAGCGCCAACACCTTCAAGCTTGACGCTGCTTCGTTGCTGGTCCGCGAAGACACCCAGCTGGGCCTGTGCCCGAATGGCGGCAAGCTGTTGCTGCGCCTGGAAGATGACGGCCCTGCAGAAGGCGAGCGCGAAGTGTTCAACGTCAACATCTTCAACCCGTGCTGGTTGTGGAGCGATGTTGACCTGTCGGATATCAGCCGCATCAAGGTGCGTGCGGGCCGAATTCCGTACAACTTCCAGCTGGCCCATGACGAGCCTTCGCGCAAGTTCGCGCCGGCACGCACTGCCCACGGCGAAATGGAGATCCTGGCCAACTGCGAAGGCAAGCCACTGGCCTCGGTAGCACTGCCGGCCGAACCGAATACCGACGGCTTCCTCGAGCTGGACGCCAGCATCACCGCCCCCGCAACACGCGGCGACCTGTGCGTGCGCTTCACCGGCGACACCCGCCCCAACATGTGGACGCTGGACTGGATCAAGCTCGAACCGGGCAAGTAATCCACACAGCGGTTTGATGCAGGCACAAGGCCACCGCATGCGGTGGCCTTCTGCTGTCTGCCGTCGGCCATTGGACATTCCCGAATTTGTACGGGGCTGTAGGAGCGGCGTAAGCCGCGAAGCAACGGATCCAACAGCCCGCAGAAGCCCTGTACATCAACTCACCGATGCCCGTTGCCGATCAGGGATACAGAAAAGCCCTCTATTTCGTTGCCCCCGGCTTCGCGGCTTACGCCGCTCCTACAGGGGCTCTTGGCATGCCAAAAAATTTCACAGGACAAAAGAAACCCCAGCAACTTCAATCAAAAAGCCTCCATGAATTTCACATGAAACAAAAATAACCACTGAAATCATTGATATATAGACATCGCCAGCTTCGCACCGAGAGTGAAAATTTTTTGCAGTGCGCCTTGACATCGTTGTCACGAAACGCTGACACTCCGCATGCCGCAACGCCAACAGGTGTCGCGCCAACTTCCAGGGGACGTGCGTGGTTGCCAGCCGGAATCCAACAGCCAAGCTGACCACTCCCACATCTGTCGCGCCATTGCTGGCCGCGGATGTGGGCGGCACCCACGTCCGCGTCGGACTGGTACAGCCAGGCAGCAGCACCGGCGCGCCCATGCAGTTGCTGGCCTACCGCCAGTACCGCTGCGCCGACTACCCCGACCTGAGCAGCATCCTTGCCCAGTTCCCGGTCGACCACGCCAACGTGCGCGAATGCGCCATCGCCAGTGCCGGCTACGCCCTGCCCGATGGCACGGTGATCTCCGCCAACCTACCGTGGCCGTTGTCCTGCAACCGCATCCGCGATGACCTCGGCTTCGCCGCGGTTCACCTGGTCAACGACTTCGAAGCCGTGGCGCATGCCGCCGCACATATCGACGCCAGCGATGCCCTGCAGCTGAGCGGACCGGCCACCGCTGCCGAGGGTCCCGTACTGATCGTTGGCCCCGGCACCGGACTGGGCGCGGCGCTGTGGATTCCCAATGGCAATCGCTCAATGGTGCTGGCCACGGAAGCCGGGCAAGCCTCGCTGAGTGCCAGCAGCCCGCTGGAAGTCGCCGTGCTGCAGCACATGCTGCACGGGCGCAGCCATGTCGCCATCGAACACGCCTTGTCTGGCCCCGGCCTGCTCAATCTGTACAACGCGCTGTGCGCCGTGCGCGACACCCTGCCCGTGCACACCACACCCGATGCAATCAGCGCCGCCGCCTGCGACGGCAGCGATCCGCATGCCGAACAAACGCTGCAGCTGTTCTGCGCGATTCTCGGCTCGACCATTGGCGACATGGCGCTGCTGTACGGCGCCCAGGGCGGCATCTACCTGGCTGGCGGCATCCTGCCCAAGATCAGCCAGTTCCTATTGAACAGCAGCTTCGCCGAGCGGCTCCTCAACAAGGGACCGATGCGCGAGGCGCTGCAACGCATCCCCGTGAAGTTGGTAGAGCACGGGCAACTGGGCGTCATCGGCGCCGCCAGTTGGTATCTGGGACGCAGGGAAACAGAACCCGTCGCGTCGAGTCCGGCAGTACCGCAGGTGCATGAGGCTGTCTGCTCGTGCACGGGTTCCCATTGAACTACATACGGCCGGTTCGCCGGCATCCATCAATGATGAGGAGAGACATCATGAGGTACCGCAAGTCCGTACTATCCGCCGCCATCGTCACCTGCCTGAGCTTTTCCGCGCACGCGCAGGACGCAGGCCAGGCAGCCACCGAGCTTGACCGCGTCGTCGTCACCGGCATCCGCGCCAGCCTGCAGCAGTCGCTGGAAACCAAGCGCAATGCCGACGCCATCGTCGACGTGATCACCGCCGAGGACGTGGGCAAATTCCCGGCCACCAACGTCGCCGAAGCGATGACCATCATCCCGGGCGTCACCATCGATCGTGCATACGGCCAGGGCGAGAAGGTGTCCATCCTGGGTACCGACCCGGCCTTGAACCGCACCCTGCTCAATGGCCAGTCCATCGCTTCGGGCGACTGGAACATGTCCGACTTCCCGACCCGCACCTTCAACTACTCGCTGCTGGCGCCGGAACTGGTCGGCAAGGTCGAGGTGTTCAAGTCGCCGGAAGCACGCCTGGACGAAGGCTCGATCGGCGGCACCGTCAATATCTCCACGCGCAAGCCACTGGACATGCCGGAGAAGGTCAGCGTCAGCGGTCGCGTCAGCTACGGCCGCAACGACCGCGTCGACAAGACCGATCCGAGTGCCTCCGCCGCCTTCGGCTGGAAGAACCAGGCCGAGAACTTCGGCTTCATTCTCTCGGCACAGGCCAGCAACGAAAGCATCCGCCGTGACGGCATCGAGTCCTACGGCACCGTCACCGCCAAGAACTACCGCGATGGCGTCGATGGCGCAGCCGGCTCGGTCAACAACACCGGCGATGACTGGTCGGTGCCAGCACTGCCGAATGGGCAGCAGCCGCAGAAGCCGGGCACCTGCCAGGGCGCCTGCGCGGACGCCCTGAACGCCAACCCGAATGCCGTGGGCCCCGGCTCGATGAGCGCACATTTCTTTGAACAGAAGCGCAAGCGCAACACCTATTCGGCATCGCTGCAGTTCAAGCCGGTCGAGCAGCTGAACATCGAGTTCAACGCATTGAAGGTCGACGCAAACTTCGACCACATGGCCCAGTCCATGTTCGTCTGGCCTGGCAATACCTATGGCGGCCTGATGACGATGACCGATGTCACCATCAAGGACGGCTTGATTACCAGCGGTACGCACAAGAACGGCCGCGTGGCGTTCGATCTGCAGAACCGCCGGGCCAAGGTCGAGTCGGAAACCTACGACGTCAAGGTCGACTGGAACGATGAACGCTGGTTCGCCTCCACCCACATCGGTCGCACCAAGGCCGAAGGTGGCCCGAAGCAGGTCTATGGCAGCTTCCTGGCCAACGCCGACTACACCTGGTCGATCGAAAATGGCCCGAACAAGCCGGGCAGCGTCATCTTCCACGGCGCAAACCCGTTCACCGACCCGGAAGCTTTCCGCATGGATGGCGGCTATGCCAATCCGTGGCACACCAACCCGCCAGCCGAAGGCAACTGGGCATCGGGCTGGGGCGGCAACCTGGTGGAAAAGCCAACCCTGGACAAGGAAACCTACGGCCAGCTGGACTTCGGCCTGAAGCTGGATTCGCCGGTCTACCTGATCCGCGCCGGCTACAAGCAGCGCTCGCATGAAACCGGCCAGATCCAGCGCGGCGTGACGCTGGCATCGATCCAGGGCTATGGCGATGCCACCGCCTCGATGTTCAATCCGCGCCCACTGCCGGGCAACTATCTGAGCGGCTTCGGCGGCTATGGTGACCTCGCCGATCGCTTCACCATCGACGGCTGGGCACTGGCCGACTACATCGCCAGCAACAAGTGGCTGGCACCGTGGCAGACCGCACCGGTCCCGACCACGCTGGGCAATGCGGAGTTCGCACGCAACACCTGGACCATCGAAGAAGACATCAAGGCCGCCTACGTGCAGGCCGACTTCAGCTTTGACCGCCTGCGCGGCAACATCGGCGTGCGCTACGTACAGACCGAAGTGGGCAGCGGCGCCTGGATCTGCACCGTCAACAACCCGAAGGATTGCACGGCGGACAAGTACGAGTGGCGGGTCAAGCCGAGCAAGTACAACAACGCGCTCCCGAACCTGAATCTGGTCTACGACGCTACCGACGAGCTGGTGCTGCGCTTCTCCGCAGCCAAGACCATGGCCCGTCCGGGCTACGCTGACGTGTCCAGCTACCTGTGGCTGTCCGATCAGCAGCAGACCGGCGGCGGCGGCAATCCGGACCTGAAGCCCTACCTGTCCACCAACCTGGACTTCTCGGCCGAGTGGTACTTCTCGCAGAACGCGATCCTGGCCGGTTCGCTGTTCTACCGCGACGTTTCCGACTACATCCTGATGGCAACTCGCGAGGAAACCCACTGGAACATCAACCAGGGCAAGGAAACCATCTATCGGGTTGATCGCCCTCAGAATGCCGGCGACGCCAAGATCAAGGGTGCATCCCTGGCGTGGCAGCAGAACTTCGGCATGGGTTTCGGCATCGTCGCCAACTACACGTACTCCGATGGCGAGGCCACCAATGGCCGTCCGCTGCCGTACAACTCGAAGAACCAGTTCAACATTGCGCCGTTCTTCGAGAACGACAAGTTGGCAGCCCGCATCACCTACAACTGGCGCGACAAGTACTTCACCAACGTCAGTGGCGGTCGTGACCTGTGGACCATGGACTACACCTCGGTCGATGCCTCCATTTCCTACAAGATCACCGACAACCTCACCGTTGCCCTGGAAGGCATGAACCTGCTCGATGAGGAGTACCACTCCTACTCCGGCACCGAGCAGCTGCTGCGCGGCGCCTACCTGAGTGGCCGTCGCTACAACGCTTCGCTGCGCTTCGCCTTCTAAGCAAGCACCAACGCTGCACCTGTTTTCTGCTGTTCTTTCTCCTCCAGCGGGCCTGGGTTTTCCAGGCCCGCTTTTTTTGTGCCCGTGCAGGCAATCGCTGCAATGAAGCGGAACCGCAATTACCAATGAATTGACGCTGAACATAATTTGCAGGCATCAAATAAATATCGTTGAATCCATTTCAGTAGATATGAATGGAAATTTCCTTTCATAGCAAAATCGCTTTATTAAAAGCATTAAACGCATGAAATCGCCTTCTTAAACTGGGATTTTTTCATGAAAATTATTTTTGAAAAAAGCAAAAATTCACCGCAAACTCCACTCCTGGCTGAACACCGGTAGTCCCGCGCTCCACCCAACGCATCGAGGCATGACGTGGACAAGCATCGCCAGCAACACCTCCACTTTTTCCACGTCGGCAGCCTGCATCGCAGGGCGGCCGCGCGCGACGTCATCCCCACGACCGCCTCTGACTGACGCCAGATTCCACGCGGCCGGCCAGCTCGCTGACCGCGACCATCTAACCGCATGCCCACCCGGGCTGCGGCAATCACTGACCGGCTCGCATTCGTCGGCCATCCATCAGCAAAGGGAGAGAGACCTTTGAACCACCGCAAGTCGCCGCTCACCGCCGCCATCATCAGTTGTCTGGCAATCAGCTTCTCCGCCGCCGCCCAGGACGCGCAGAAAGAAGCAACCGAGCTTGACCGTGTCGTCGTCACCGGTATCCGCGCCAGCCTGCAGCAATCGCTGGAGACCAAGCGCAATGCCGATGCCATCGTCGACGTCATCACCGCCGAGGACGTGGGCAAGTTCCCGGCCACCAACGTCGCCGAAGCGATGACCATCATCCCCGGCGTCGCCATCGACCGCGCCTTCGGCCAGGGCGAGCGCGTCAGCATCCTCGGCACCGATCCCTCGCTCAACCGCACCCTGCTCAACGGCCAGACCATCGCCTCGGGCGATTGGAACATGTCCGACTTCCCCACCCGCACCTTCAACTACTCGCTGCTGGCACCGCAGCTGGTTGGCAAGATCGAGGTGTTCAAGTCACCCGAAGCCCGTCTGGACGAAGGCTCGATCGGCGGCACCGTGATGATCAGCACGCGCAAGCCCCTGGACATGGAAAAGTCGCTGACCATCTCCGGCCAGGTCGGCGTGACCCGCAATGAAGTGGCCAGCACCAACGACCCGAACGCAGCCCTGCTGCTGGGCTGGAAGAACCAGGCCGAGAACTTCGGCGTGGTGTTCTCGGCACAACGCGATGAAGAAAACATCCGCCGCGAAGGCTACGAGGCATTCAATGTCATCACCGCCAGCGCATTCAATGCGTCGATCGCCAACGGCACCTGCGCTGGCGCGTGCGCCGACGCGATCCGCGCCAATCCGAACGCCATCGGCGTCAACTCGGCCGGTGCCGGGTTCTTTGAGCAGGAGCGCAAGCGCGACACCTATACCCTGAGCCTGCAGGCCAAGCCGGTCGACAAGCTCGACATCGAGTTCAATGCCTTCGCCATCGATGCCAGCTATGACCATCAGACCCACCCGATGTTCATCAACCAGGGCAACAACTTCCACAGCGGCGGCAGGCTGACCGACATCACCATCAAGGATGGCATCGTCACCGGTGGCAAGATGAAGAACGCGCTCTCGATCTTCGACCTGCAGAGCCGTTGGGCCGAAACCGAATCGCGCACCTACGACCTGAAGGCCGCCTGGAACGACGAACGCTGGTCGCTCAGCACGCAGATCGGCAGCACCCGTGCCGATGCCGGCCCGCGTCAGTTCTACAGCGAATTCCTCGCCCACACCGACTACGAATGGAAGGTCAAGAACTCCGACACCAACCCATTCGAAGTCAGCTTCCCGAACGGCAACCCGTTCACCGATCCGTCGCTGTTCCGTTTCGAGAACTGGGCCGGCAACGTGGTCGAAAAGCCGACCGTGGACAAGGAAAAGTACGGGCAGATCGACTTCGGCCTGAAGCTCGACTCACCGGTCTACCTGCTGCGCTTCGGCTACAAGCAGCGCGATCACTTCGTCGGCCAGGTGCAGCGCGGCTTCGCACTCAACACCACAGCGACCAACAGCGCCGGCGAGTTCGGCCCGCGTCCGATGCCGAGTGATTACCTGTCCGGCCTTGGCAATGGCGGCGCACTCTCGGATCGCTTCACCGTTGATCCGGCCAAGCTGTACGAGTGGATCATGAGCGGCAAGTGGTTGGCGCCGGGTGCTTCGATGCCTGCGCTGTCGCCGTTCAACTCCGGCGAGTTCGCGCGCAACACCTGGTCGATCGAGGAAGACAGCAAGGCTGTCTATGCCCAGGCCGATTTCAGCTTTGATCGCCTGCGCGGCAACATCGGTGTCCGCTACGTGCGCACCGAGACCACCAACGAAGGCTATACCTGCGCCAACAACCTGAACCCCTGCCCGCAATGGGAAACCGTCGTCGCGGGCAAGAAGTACAACAACGTACTGCCCAACCTCAACCTGATCTACGACCTCAACGATGATGTGGTGCTGCGCTTCTCCTCGGCCAAGGTCATCGCCCGCCCGAACTATGCGGACATGTCCAGCTACATCTGGCTGACCGACCTGAACCTGTCCGGTGCCGGCGGCAACCCTGACCTGGATCCGTACCAGTCCACCAACTTCGACTTCTCCGCCGAATGGTACCTGTCGGAGAACGCGATCCTGGCCGCTTCGCTGTTCTACCGCGACGTCAAGGATTACATCCTCAACCAGTCGCAGAAGGAAACCCACTACAACATCAACCAGAACCGGGATGATCTGTACGACGTGACCCGTCCGCAGAACGCAGGCAACGCCAAGGTCCGCGGTTATTCGCTGGCATGGCAGCAGGGCTTCGGCGCGGGCTTCGGCATCGTCGCCAACTACACCTTCTCCGATGGCGAGGCCGATGATGGCCGTCCGTTGCCGTTCAACTCCGAGCACCAGTTCAACATCAGCCCCTACTTCGAACAGGGCAACTGGAGCGCACGGGTCACTTACGGCTGGCGCGACAAGTACTTCACCCGCATGGCTGCGGCCAACACCCAGGTGTGGACCGATGACTACGCATCGCTGGATGCCTCCGTCGGTTATCGCATCAACGACAACCTGGCCATCCAGATCAACGCCATGAACCTGCTCAACGAGAAGTACCACAGCTACTTTGGCAGCAAGGCGCTCACCAATGGCCTGTACACCACCGGCCGTCGCTACATGGCGTCACTGCGTTTTGATTTCTAAGTCAGGCAACCGCTGCTGATGCCGTACCGCGGGGGGGCGGGGGGCGGGGGCCCCCCGCCCCCCCCCCCCCCAACCCCACCCCCCCCCCCCCACCCCCCGCCCCGCCCCCCCCCCCCCCCCCCC
>NZ_JBRREC010000128.1:0-10142 GCF_056760015.1 Stenotrophomonas sp. STEN029
CCCCCTCGGGGGGGCTTTGTTTCCCCGCCCCCCGCCGGGCCCCCCCGGGCCCCGCCACTACGGGTTGCAGGTGTTGCGAGCTTCGCGGCTTACGCCGCTCCCACATCGCTCCTATCCTGCCCCTACGTCGCCATCCGCCGCAGCGCCAAGTTGTAGCTCGTCGCATAGATCGCGGTTACCGAGAGCGGCACCACGATCGTGCGCAAGATTTCAGGCGTGCCAGCGATCCAATGGATGCTGCTGAGCAAGCTCAGCGAAACCGCAACAGCAACCACCGGCGGCACCCAATAACCGGCGCTTCCGGGCAAACGCGCGGACAGCGCCTCGATCATGCGCTTCAGGAACAGGGTGATCAGCGCCGACAAGATGCCCTGCACTACGCCTGCGATCAACGGCCGCGGCATCGCGTGCGCAAGATTCGCGAACGTGGCCCAGCTACCCATCGCAATGAACGCCACGGCCATATGCAGGGCGCTGTTGCGGGCGGTGGCTGCGGTGGATGTCGGCACGTGATGGTCCTGCGGGCTTGTTGTGGCGTGGCAGCGCAGCATGACCGATGCGCCAGCTGGCAATCAACCTCGACCCGCTAAGGTATCCGTCGCTCGCGAACGAGTAAGCCGGTGTTCCGCTCGCAAGCGATCGGCTTGCTCAACGGCACCTGCAACCGAGCAAAACGGCGGCCAGAGGTGCAAGCGCATCCTTTCAACGGCACTACGTCCGGATACCGCCCGCTGCCCAGACCTCAACTCACTCATCCAGCCCAAGGAATACCCGCATGCGGCCCAGCTCCGCGTCCAGCCCGTCGACAAACCCAGCGTCACGCGGCGCCCGTCCTTCGACGTACTGCAGTTGCGCACTCAACGCGCCACCAGCCACCGATAGATTGCCCCAACCAATGACCCTATCGCCCCACAGCAGCGGCAACGCGTAGTAGCCCAACTTGCGTTTTGCCGGCGGGGTATACGCCTCGAAGCGGTAAGCCCAACCCCACAGCAGCTCAAAGCGACGGCGATCCCAGACCACGGGATCGAACGGAGTCAGCAGGCGCACCTGGCTATCCGGCTTCCAGCGACGGCTTTCCGCACGCTCATCGGCAGGCCACAGCCAATCAATGCCATCCACCCTCGCCCGCTGCAGACGCAGGCGCGCACGCGCCAACGCCGCTTTGCGCGCATCCTTCCATTGCGGGACACCATTCCCCAGATAGGCCACCAGCTGGCCGAGGCTTGCATCGGGAAGCGGTGCGTACTTGCCAACAATCAGGTCGATCAATGCATCCATGCGCGCATCGATCTCGGCAGCAGTTACCGCCAGCGCCGCGTCGCGAACTGCATAGACGCGCGTGCCGCCATCGCGCCGTGCCACCCGCAGCAGGCCGCGGTAATGCATGCCATCGAGCAACTGGGTGCTGGCATTGGACGAGCCGCCAAACCAGTTGGTGGTCTTGCCATGTGCAAAGTGCGCATCAACCTCACGCGGGTGGACCGCACCGCGCTCGGCGATGAAGGACTGCACCGCCTGCGCCTGCTTCCAGCGTGCCGGCGTCCACTCCATCCGAGCCTGTCGCGGGTGCATCAGCGCCTGGTGGTCGCGTGGCAGGAAGCCATAGTTGACGAAGAAATCTTCCTCGATGGGAAGTCGTGGATAGCGCCGCTCCAGGTCCCCGGCCCGGTATCCCAGGACCCGGTGCCGCAGCGTCAGGTCCTGCGCCCTTGCTGGCGCACGGATAGGATCAGCCTGCACGAACCCCAGCTTGGCAATCGCCCGCATCAGCGTGGTCGGCTTGAACAGCGTGCGGGCGACCGCGTAGCGGCGCAGGTGGTCGAGGGTGAGCGTCATGGGCGGATGATGCCAGCATCCGTGTCTGCGGGAACATAGTTCCAGAAGCCACGAATGCCGGCCTCATGCACTTCTGGCCGTGCCGCTCGCGATCAACGAAGCTCGCTGACCGAACGGCAGTAATACTCGGCCAAGGCAAAGCCCAGCGGCTGCTGTTCGGTCAGGCCCCACTCGGCCGTCAGCGCATTGGCATCAACCCGCATCACCTGCGATTGCACGCCGCGCTTTTCCAGCAGCGCAGGCAGCTTCTTGCCGAACTCGCTGTCGCGGCTGTCGGCGCTGGCGACAATGCAGACCGGCATGGCGGCGGTGATGGGCGCCTCGGCGATCATTTCTTCCAGGTCTTCCAGGCTGTCTTCATCGTTGTCCAGCTCGTCGATGCCAGCATCTTCCTCGGCGAGGCGGTATTGCAGGTTATCCGCGTTCATCAGCATCACCATCAGCGACGGGGTGCGTGCCGGTCTTGCTTCACATTTGGAAGGCGGTATCTGGCCGACGATGGGCGCGGTGCTTCCGTCCGCTTCCAGCCGACGGATCGCGATGCCACAGCTGCCACCTTCGAAGTCGCGGATCATATCGCCTTCGTAGTCCACACCGGGCTCCGGTACGAAACCGAGCTCGATGCCACGACCGCGGTTGCAGGTCCAGCCCGATCCGTTGGCGATGTTCGCCTGCAACAACACCGGCTGGCCGGGCACCAAGGCGTGCTCGGTGTAATAGGGGCTGGCCCACAGCTTGTCGCGCGTGGCCAGGTTGCGGCTGTCGTCGGTTTCCGGCATGCCGATGGAGATGTTCTCCGGCTTCTTGCGGACCATCGCCTTGAAGTAGTTCCCCAGCGAGCCCGACGCTTCGATCTCTTCGTCGTACTCCTTCCTGCAGACCGCGTTGGTATACATCGTGAGCCCTACGCCGTTCTGACCGAACAGGCGGATGCGCGCCGGGCGCTCGACCTTCGCTTGGGCTTCAGGGGCAGCGAGGCTCTCTCCTGCACCGGCATCCGCACGCACATCCACACACGCAAACGCCAGCAAGGCCAGCGACAACAAACGAATCTGCATTTACTCGACTTCCATTTCGACAAGGATGGTTGCAGGGACAGGCGTCCAACACCGCGCCAAAAGAGAGACGCAGGAAAAAGATGCTGGTGTTTCCCCGAGCGGAATTCTATAGACGTCGATCCAGGGCGTACACACTCTGGGGGCTGCAGGTCATCCCAAGGACTGCGTCAAGAAGCCGGCTCGGCCACCGCTGCATCGCCGCCCGTATGAAGCAATCCATCTTCCTTCTGCCAGGCCGTGATCGATACGGAAGTCGCGCATGCACCTCCCCTGCCCCGCCCGCCAGCCCTATCCCAGCCAGATTTGCAAGACCAAGGAAGGGTTCCAACGGCTACGCAAGCAATTCAAACGCGCAGGACCTTCGAGCCCGTTCCCGCTACCACGCAAAAAGAAGGGCCGAGGCAGCAGGCGTGCTGCCCCGGCCCCCGCAGCAATCAGATGCTGCAAGTGCTTCTGCTTCAGCTGCCCAATTCGATGCGGGCAACGGCTTCCTCAGCATCCTTCGGGTCGCTTTCGCCGTTCTTGATGCTGACGTACAACACGTTGTTCTTCGCATCCAGTGCCAGGCTGTTCGGGTGGGTCGGCACCGACCAGCTGGCCACCTGCTGGTAGCTGTCGCTGTCGTAGGCGGTGACGCTGCCGGCTTCGCGGTTGGTCACGTACAGGCGCTTGCGCTCGGCATCCAGCAGGATGCCGAGCGGGCCGGCATCGGTGGGGATGCTCGCCAGCTCTGCACCACTGCTGCGGTCCAACACCAGCACCCGCTTGCCCGGATGACGCGAGACGAAACCTTCGATGCTGCTGCCCTGGTACTTGCGAATCATCTCCAGGCCTTGGTCGGTGACGAACAAACGCGTGCCCGCAGGGTCCAGCGCGATGTTCATCGGCTGCTCGGCACTGACCTGGAAGCGCTGCTCGACCTTGCCGCTGTCGGTGCCCACGGCGACCACTTCGCCAAGCAGATTGCTGGTGTAGACGCGCTTGCCGGCCGCGTCCAGTGCCAGGCCCGGCGCCTTGGCCTTGCCCAGCCCCTCAATGGTGTCGATCAGCTGCAACGACTGCGTATCGACCACAAACAGCACGCTGCCTTCCTGCGAATGCCCGGTGACATACAGGCGATGGTTGGGCGCATCCACCACCAGCTCGCGCAGGTCATGGCTGTAATACGACTTGCCGTCCTTGCCGGTGACCTTCTCCATCAGCTGCACGGTGCCGATGGCCTTGTTCTGTGCGGTATCGACCACCGTCACCGAGGTATCGACGGTGTTGCCGACGTAGAGGCGATTGCTGGCATCATCCAGCACCACACCGAAGCCCTTGCGCTCAAGCGGAATGCGCTGCTGCACGGCAAGCGTGGTGGGGTCCAGACGCAACACCTGGGCCGGGCCGGCAGCATCGCCAAAACCGCCGGAAGACGCGACAAAAACGGCATTCTGCGCGGGGCTGTAAGCCAGTTCGTACAGACCTTTGGCGATGGCCTGACGCTGCACGGTGATAGCGGCGTTGCTATTGGCAGCAACCGGCGACGCTGCCGAAGCAGCCGGCGCAACTACCACGAGAGAGACCGCCAGCGCGAGCGCAGCGGAACGGAACAGAGGGGATTTCGACATTGCGAGCCTCCTTGATAGGGCACGAAGGGTGTCCTGGCTCGCTGCGCCGTTGTCGAACGGGAATGGCTGGCTGGTGCCGGCATGTTAGAGCAAAACCGGGGTCAGAGTCAGGTTCTTACAGCAAACAACCCACTCCCCGGATCGATCCACCACACCAGTCACCTTAGCGTTGCAGACGAGCGGCCACCGGAGTTCAACATGGCAAGGCGACCACGAATCGATCCGCCGGGCGTAGCCCAGCACGTGATTCAGCGCGGCAACGACCGGCAACCATGCTTCTTCCGCGACATCGACCGCATGCGCTACCTGCAGGATCTGCACACGCTCAGCATCGAGCGCGAATGCAGCGTGCATGCCTATGTATTGATGACCAACCACGTCCATCTGCTGATGACGCCCGCTGAATCCGGCGCGATCAGCGGCCTGATGCAGGCATTGGGCCGGCGCTATGTCCGCTATATCAACGACGCCTACGAGCGCAGCGGTACGCTATGGGAAGGCCGCTACAAATCGCACCTTGTCGCGAATGACGAGCACCTTCTGCGCTGTTATCGCTACATCGAGTTGAATCCTGTCCGCGCCGGATTGGTGCCGCAACCCGCCGACTATCCGTGGTCGAGTTACCGGCACAATGCCTATGGCGTGGCGAACCCGGCCATACAGGCCCACGTCTGCTACGCCACGCTGGATGTCTGCGAGAAGCAGCGACAGGCGGCGTACCGAAAGTTCGTGCAGGGCGCGAATGACGAAGACATCGCGAGCTTCCGTGACCACCTCAACCGCCAGCAGCCCATGGGCAACGATCGTTTCCGGGCCGCGATCGAGGCGCAGTTCGGCCGTAGTCTGACGCCTGGTAAGAGTGGCCGGCCCCGAACGGCGGGGCCGGCGCGCTAGTGCATCGACTGCAGTGGCAACCTTGCGCTGATCAGTTCGCCGAGCTGCGAATACCTGACTCTGACCCCGGTTTTGCTTTTGCTCCGCCGAGATGCTGGCTTAGGAAGGCGAGCAGGCGGGCGTAGTACTCACGGCGGTGCGGCTCGGTGTAGAAGCCGTGGCCTTCGTTCGGGTAGTACAGGGTTTCCACCGGTACGCCTGCGTTCTTGAGGGCGCGTTCCATGCGCTTGCTGTGCTCGATGGGTGCGCGCTCGTCCTTGCCGCCGGCCGCCAGGAACACCGGCACCTTGATGCGGTCGGCCAGCGATACGGGCGAACGTGCGCCCAGATCGCCGCGCTCGCCCAGCCACTCGCCCGCCCAGGTTCGGCCGGATTGGCTGCGCTGGGAGGTGTTGCGATGCATCAGCTCGAGGTCGTACACGCCGACATAGCCGGCCGCGCAGCGGTAAAGGTCCGGGTCGCGTGCCGCGCCCATCAATGCAGCGTAACCGCCGTAGCTGGCACCGTAGATGCAGATGCGCTCGCGGTCGGCGACACCTTCGTTGATTGCCCAGCGGGTGGCATCGGCCAGGTCGTCCTGCATGCGCGCCCCCCACTCGCGGCTGCCCGCCTCGGTATACGCGCGGCCGTAGTTGCCTGAGCCACGGTAATTGACCCGCAGCACCGCGTAACCGGCCGCTGCAAGCAGCTGCGCGTCGTCGTCGAAGCGCCATTGGTCGAAGATGGTGAACGGCCCGCCATGTGGCAGCAGCACCATCGGCCGTGGCCCGTTCGCGGGCTTCAAGGGCTCGGTCAGGTAGCCGTGCAGCTGCATGCCATCGCGGGCGCGGAAGCTGATGTAGCGCGACGGCGGCACCTGCTGCGGCTCGAACCACTCGCGGCGGCTGAACATCCGGTCGGCCTTGCGCTCCTGGGTATCGAACAGGAAGTAGTCACCGTTGTTGCGGTCACTCCACACGAACAACAGCACGTAACGCCCGTCGCTGGTCGACGAGGTCATGCGCACCGCATCATTCACGAAGACCTTTTCCAGGCTGCGGTAGAAGCGCGCAGTACGCGCGGTCTCGTCGAAGAAGCGGTTGCTGACGCGCTCGTTCATGTACGAGGCACCGATTGGTGTCTTGCCATCGAGGTCATAGAGGACCTGGTAGGGATCAACCAGCGGATCGCGCAGCAACTCCACCTCGGCACCGCTGGCCGGGTCCCAGGACACGATGCTGTCCGGCCCGCTGGCGTGTTCCACCTGCAGGTAGGCGAGCTTGCCGTCCGCGCTGAACCCCAGCGGGAAACGCCGATGGCCGCTGCTGCCTTCATCGTTGATCAACCGCCAGTCCTGCCCGCGCGCCTCGCGGTAGAACAGTTTGGAAACATTGTCGGCCTTGGCACCCACCGCAAAGCGCACTTCACCGGCCTGGTCGGACACGAAGCTCGCCCGCTGCACCGGTACCTCGGCAATACGCACGCGGTTGCGGCTGTAGATGTCGAGCTTTTCGATACGGACGACCGGATCACTCGCCACCGGTACCGCCGACACCAGTACGTTGCGTGTATCGCCCGCCAACGGATCGAGCATGTAGACCGACTGTTCGAAGGTATTTCGCACCTCCGTGACCAGCCCGGGATGTTCGCGCACACCGTAAGGGCTGGCCAGCAACATGCTGTACTTGCCGTCCACGTTGACTGCATACAGTTCGCCGACCGATACCGGCTCATCACGCGAACCCTGCTTGCGCGACAGCGACACCACCACCCGCTCATCGTTGGCCCACCAGAAATCGTCGACCACCGAATCCGGGCCGCCCATGATCTTGGCGGTGAAGGCCTTATCCTCGCGGCGCAGGATAAGCAGCGCAGTGCGGTCTTCCAGCGGCTTGGTGACCGCGAAGTGCTTGCCGTCGGGCGAAATCTTCACCCACTCATAGACGTCCTGCTGCACGAAAGGCGTGAGATCCAAAGTCTCCCCTGCCCGTGCCCCCAACGACACCGCACACAACACAAGCGCCAACAAGATCCGCATCCTGCCCCTCCTCAGCAATCCAGCCCCCGCTGGTCGCCGGAGCATAGGTGAAAACCGGGGTCAGAGTCAGGTTTCCGCATCGCTCCCACTGCGTCCCAGCCGATTCCCTACTTCCGGGCTTCGCGCTTCTCGAGATCCGCGCTGCACTGCAGCTGCACAGCGCGCTCAACCCGATAGCCGATTTTGCGCGCCATCGCCTCCATGCCATCAAGACGCGCATGCAGAAAGCTATTGACCGGCAGCAGCGCTCGCACATGCTCACTGATCGGAATGGACCAGTTTTCCGCAGCCGAATCATGCGCATTACCGGGTTCGCCCAAGCGCCAAGGCAGCATCAGCGCCTTCTGCGAATCCGAGTACAACACCTGCCGGCGCCCGTCGGCCCAGATCAACTGGATGACCGCGAAGGGATAGTCATCGGTCCAGCTCATGCCGTTGCCGTACAGGTCGTCCACCAGTGCCAGCACGCCCATGTTCTCGACGTATTGGGCGCCTACCAGGCGCTGCGCGGCTTTGCTGCAGCCGTTCGGCGGAAAAGTCTCCCAGTCCCCGCTCGGGATCAGCTGGCCGCGACGGTAGCGCGCAGCCACGCCGCGAACACCACGTCCCCGATCCCAGGCTGGCTCCCGAATCGCTTCAACCAAGGCGGTTACCGCAGCGGCATCGACGTCACGCTGCACGCGCTTGCGACCGCCATTGCGGTCCTCGTAGCTGCCTTGCAAGGTGTAGTCCTGCCTGCCGGCCAGCCGCTCGAGCACGAAGCTCTCCTCGATCATGTCCCAGCCCATGTGCTGGTAGCTGATCAGAACCCGGGTTGGCAGGCCCTCCCCTCGCGCAGCGGCGGTCGTCGGCAGGATCAGGCCAAGCGGCAGAAGCAGCGCCGTCCCGGCCATCCAATGGCGACGCGGATGTCGCAAGGCTTTAGCGTGCCCCGGGCCTGTACGGCCGAGAAGCGAATACGGAGAACGGATGCGACGACGTGCGAACAAGGCGCGAACGTCAGTACGCCGAGCAAGCCAGGACCTGTGCAACGCAAGTAAGAACCACAGCCGCATGCCACTTTCCTTGATGTTTGGCCACCGCCGGGTGATTCGGCATGGCCCAAGCGTGCCAGCAATCCGCCCCCGGCGCAGCCGACTAATGCACCGTATCCAGCGCCGCGTTAACCCGACTCTGACCCCGGTTTTGCTCTACGCGGTTGCGGCCGGTGTGTTTGCCTCGGTAGAGGGCGGCGTCGGCTTGTTGCATGGCGTGGGCCAGGTCGGCTTCGCTGGAGAAGCTGTCGGAGACGCCGATGGTGACGGTGCAGCGCAGGCCTTCGTAGCGCGGGCCCTGCAGCATCACTGCCTGCTCGATGCTGCTGCGTACACGCTCGGCCACGCGCAGGGCCGAGGCTTCGTTGGCGCCCACGCAGATGGCGGCAAACTCCTCGCCGCCCAGCCGGCAGAGCAGGTCGTCCTTGCGCACCGAAGCGCGCAGGGCTTCGGCCACGCCGCAGAGCACTGCATCGCCGGTCTGATGGCCGTAGTTGTCATTGATGCGCTTGAAATGGTCGACGTCGATCAGCAGCAAGCGCGCAGTGGTACCCGGTCGCCGGAAGCAGGCATCCAGCGCCGTGCCCAGGCCGCGGCGGTTGAGCAGTTGGGTAAGCGGATCGTGGGCCGCAATGCCGCGCAGCCTGTCGGTCAGGCGGCGCAGCACCAGCCAGACGATCGATGGCGGCAGGATGGTCGCCAGCGAGCACATATAGACATAGAAGATCATCGAGAACTGGCCGTCCATGCTCAGCGCCTCGAAACCACCGGACAACAACTTGACGATCTTGATGACGTTCAGCACGCAGATGCCGCTGATCAAACCAGCAAACAGCAGCACCTCCCCCCGCAGGTCCCTGGCGAAACTGCGCACACCGTACAACAGCACCGCCACCATGCCGACGAAGGACACCGCACAGGTGCCGGCCAGCAGTACGTAACGCGCCACCGGGCCGAGCGTCCAGTTCACCACGATCTGCAGCAGGCTGTAGCCCACGGCCAGGTACAGCAAGGGCATCGCCAGCGGCGTGGAGCGGCCAAAGAACCGCGCCCCGCCCACGCAATACGCCAGCAGCGAGCACAGCGTGAGCGTGTGGTTGACCATGCTCAGCCAGCTCCAGCCCGGCGCACCTTCCATCAGCTGCAGCACATAGGCCCCGCCGAGCATCAGGTTGCCCACGCCGAACACGTCCATGCCCATCTTCTCGTCCTGCAGGCGACGACTGATGAGCAGGAACATCACGGTGAAGCTCAGCAGGTAAACGCAGAGCATGCCGACTAGGAGGGTGGCGATCATTGGGTGTTCGACAAAAAGGCAGGCGAAGGCGCGCTGGTCCACCTCATGTGGAACGACGGATGCCAAACAAGAACTCGCAACGCTGCCGCTGATCCCCCGGCACCGCGTTGTCCCCGCGCGTATCGTACCGAATTCGGTTGGGGTTACGGGGTTTGCGGCGGGCTGGAGAGGGCATGTAAACGGTTACGGGGCCTCTTACGTTGGCCGGGGTAAAAACCGGGGTGGGGGGGGGGGGTGGGGGGGGCGGCCCCCCCCCGCCCGGGCGACCGGGTTTTGGGCCCGGGTTGGGGCCGCTTTTTGACCCCCGCAGGGGGTGCTTTTCCCTTTACTTGATACCTAAGGGATATCTCCAACTTCCGAAAACCCTGTTGAGCCCTTGTGGCACAAGGGTTT
>NZ_JBRREC010000129.1:0-2500 GCF_056760015.1 Stenotrophomonas sp. STEN029
GACGATGACCTACTCTCGCACAGCTTAGGCTGCACTACCATCGGCGCGGCTACGTTTCACTTCCGAGTTCGGGATGGGATCGGGTGGTTCCATAGCGCTAATTTCATCAGGGAGACGGTTGGAGCGTCGCCATCCAAACAACGGATTTAGGCGCCTGCCTCTCATAGATCTTGTGACGTAGCGTGCACTTGGACTCTATCGACATGTCATGTCGGCCAAGGCAACTTGAGGTTATATGGTCAAGCCACACGGATCATTAGTATCAGTTAGCTCAATGCATTGCTGCACTTACACACCTGACCTATCAACCACATAGTCTATATGGTTCCTTTAGGGGGCTTGTGCCCCGGGAAGTCTCATCTTGAGGCGCGCTTCCCGCTTAGATGCTTTCAGCGGTTATCGCTTCCGAACATAGCTACCCGGCAATGCCACTGGCGTGACAACCGGAACACCAGAGGTTCGTCCACTCCGGTCCTCTCGTACTAGGAGCAGCCCCTCTCAAACTTCCAACGCCCATGGCAGATAGGGACCGAACTGTCTCACGACGTTCTGAACCCAGCTCGCGTACCACTTTAAATGGCGAACAGCCATACCCTTGGGACCGACTACAGCCCCAGGATGTGATGAGCCGACATCGAGGTGCCAAACACCGCCGTCGATATGAACTCTTGGGCGGTATCAGCCTGTTATCCCCGGAGTACCTTTTATCCGTTGAGCGATGGCCCTTCCATACAGAACCACCGGATCACTAAGTCCTAGTTTCCTACCTGCTTGATCCGTCGATCTTGCAGTCAAGCACGCTTATGCCTTTGCACACAGTGCGCGATGTCCGACCGCGCTGAGCGTACCTTCGAGCTCCTCCGTTACTCTTTAGGAGGAGACCGCCCCAGTCAAACTACCCACCATACACGGTCCCCGATCCAGATAATGGACCTAGGTTAGAACGTCAAGCACGACAGGGTGGTATTTCAAGGATGGCTCCACTGCAGCTAGCGCCACAGTTTCATAGCCTCCCACCTATCCTACACAGACGAACTCAACGTTCAGTGTAAAGCTATAGTAAAGGTTCACGGGGTCTTTCCGTCTTGCCACGGGAACGCTGCATCTTCACAGCGATTTCAATTTCACTGAGTCTCGGGTGGAGACAGCGCCGCTGTCGTTACGCCATTCGTGCAGGTCGGAACTTACCCGACAAGGAATTTCGCTACCTTAGGACCGTTATAGTTACGGCCGCCGTTTACTGGGGCTTCGATCAAGAGCTTCGCCTTGCGGCTGACCCCATCAATTAACCTTCCAGCACCGGGCAGGCGTCACACCCTATACGTCCACTTTCGTGTTTGCAGAGTGCTGTGTTTTTGATAAACAGTCGCAGCGGCCTGGTTACTGCGACCCTCTTCAGCTATAGCTCGCATGAGCCACCAAAAAGGGTGCACCTTCTCCCGAAGTTACGGTGCCATGTTGCCTAGTTCCTTCACCCGAGTTCTCTCAAGCGCCTGAGAATTCTCATCCTACCCACCTGTGTCGGTTTACGGTACGGTCTGCGTAAGCTGAAGCTTAGGAGCTTTTCCTGGAAGCGTGGTATCAGTGACTTCGTCTTAAAGACTCGTCTCGGTGCTCGGTCTTAAAGGATCCCGGATTTGCCAAAGATCCAAACCTACCGCCTTTCCCCAGGACAACCAACGCCTGGTACACCTAACCTTCTCCGTCCCTCCATCGCACTTACGCGAGGTGCAGGAATATTAACCTGCTTCCCATCGACTACGCATTTCTGCCTCGCCTTAGGGGCCGACTCACCCTGCGCCGATTAACGTTGCGCAAGGAAACCTTGGGCTTTCGGCGTGCGGGTTTTTCACCCGCATTATCGTTACTCATGTCAGCATTCGCACTTCCGATACCTCCAGCAAGCTTCTCAACTCACCTTCACAGGCTTACGGAACGCTCCTCTACCGCGCATAACAAAGTTATGCACCCCAAGCTTCGGTTCTGTGCTTAGCCCCGTTAAATCTTCCCCGCAGACCGACTCGACCAGTGAGCTATTACGCTTTCTTTAAAGGGTGGCTGCTTCTAAGCCAACCTCCTGGCTGTCTGTGCCTTTCCACATGGTTTTCCACTTAGCACAAAATTTGGGACCTTAGCTGTGGGTCTGGGTTGTTTCCCTTTTCACGACGGACGTTAGCACCCGCCGTGTGTCTCCCATACAGTCCGTCTCGGTATTCGGAGTTTGCAATGGTTTGGTAAGTCGCGATGACCCCCTAGCCATAACAGTGCTCTACCCCCGAGAGGATACATATGAGGCGCTACCTAAATAGCTTTCGAGGAGAACCAGCTATCTCCGGGTTCGATTAGCTTTTCACTCCTAATCACACCTCATCCCCTACCTTTGCAACGGGAGTGGGTTCGGGCCTCCAGTGCGTGTTACCGCACCTTCACCCTGGGCATGACTAGATCACCCGGTTTCGGGTCTACTGCCCGCGACTATGCGCCCTTATCAGACTCGGTT
>NZ_JBRREC010000129.1:7500-9881 GCF_056760015.1 Stenotrophomonas sp. STEN029
GTACCGGCGGCCACCATGCAGAAGGTGCTGGACCATCCGGGCACCCGCGAGGTGTTGACCAAGCTGCGCCCGGGCGCGGAAATCGCCTTCGACCTGCCGGTCAACGGCAGCCTGCGCAGCATCCGCTTCGACCGCGATGGCAATCACCGCGTGGAACTGACGCTGCAGGGCGACCAGATCAGCGAAAAGGTCAGCGAGCGGGCAACCAGCACCCGTACCGTGGTGGCCAGTGGCGAGATCACCAGTTCGCTGTACAACGCCGCCCGCAAGGCTGGCTTGTCGCCGTCGGCCATCGCCACGATGACCGATGAGATTTTCAAGTACGACATCGACTTCTCCAAGGACCTGCAGCCGGGCGACCGTTTCAGCGTGGTGCTGGACGAAACCTGGCGCGAAGGCGAGCGCATCGACACCAGCAAGATCCTGGCGGCGACCTTCCAGACCGGCGGCAAGACCTATACCGGCTTCCGTTTTGATCGCGCCGGCAAGTCCGAATACTTCGACCTCAATGGCCGTTCGTTGAAGAAGAGCTTCATCCGTTCGCCGATCCAGTTCGCGCGCCTGAGCTCGAACTACGGCACCCGCCGCCATCCCATCCTCGGCACCATGCGCACCCACAAGGGCGTGGATTACGCCGCACGCACCGGCACCCCGATCATGGCCGCCGGCGATGCCCGTGTGCAGTTCGCCGGCACCCAGCGCGGGTACGGCAATGTGGTGATCCTCGACCACGGCAGCGGCCACACCACGCTGTACGGGCATATGTCGCGTCTGGGGCCCTACCGTGCCGGCCAGCGCGTGAACCAGGGTCAGGTGATCGGCTACGTGGGTTCCACCGGCATGTCGACCGGTCCGCACCTGCATTACGAATTCCGCGTCAACGGCGTGCACCGCAACCCGCTGTCGGTGACGATGCCGCCGCCGCAGCCGCTGCAGGGCGCCGACCTGGCCGCCTTCCGTGCACAGACCGCACCGGCGATGGCACGCATCCAGGGCATGGAAGAACTGATCTACGCCGATGCCGGCGACAGCAGGAAGCCGGCGGCAACGCAGACTGCCGCTGCCGCACCGGCAGCAGGCGGCAAGCGCGGCTGAGCCAGCGCAACACCGTTGACGATACGGGCAGGGAGCTTGAAGCTTCCCTGCCCGTTTCTTTTTAGCGACCGCCATGACCTCTGTTGATCCGCAGCTGCCGATGTTTCTTGGCCTGATGTCCGGCACCAGCGCCGACGGCATCGATGCGGCGCTGGTGCAGTTTCCGCAGAGCGGTGGATGCCGCTTCGTACACGGCCATACCCATGCCTGGGACGGCGCGACCCGCGATGCCCTGATCGCACTGGGCCAAGGCGGCGAACCCGCATCGATGGATGCACTGGGGCAGCTGGATGCCCGTGTTGGCATCGCCTTCGCCGCTGCCGCCAACCAGCTGCTGGAAGATGCCGGAGTGCGCCGCGAGCAGGTGCGGGCAATCGGCTCGCACGGCCAGACCATCCGTCATCGGCCGCTGAGCACTCCGGCGTTCACCTGGCAGATCGGCGATGCCAACCGTATTGCCGAGCTGACCGGTATCACCACCGTTGCCGATTTCCGCCGCCGCGATGTGGCTGCTGGCGGGCATGGCGCACCGCTGATGCCGGCCTTCCATCTGGCGATGCTGGGCAGTGCCGACGAAGATCGCGCGGTGCTCAACCTAGGCGGTATCGCCAACCTGAGCCTGATTGCCCGCGATGGCAGCATCCGCGGTTTCGACACCGGCCCGGCCAATGCCTTGCTGGATGGCTGGTGCCAGCGCCATCTTGGTCATGCGTTCGATGCCGATGGCGCGTTTGCTGCCAGTGGCCGTGTGGATGAAGGCTTGTTGGCGCGATTGCTGGCCGAGCCTTGGTTTGCCTTGCCGCCGCCGAAGAGCACCGGTCGCGAGCAGTTCCATCTGGAATGGGTGGAGGCGCAGCTGGGCGTGAATGCATTGGCACCTGCGGATGTGCAGGCGACACTGCTGGAGCTGACCGCAGCCACGGTGGCCGAGGCGTTGCTGGCACAGCTGCCGGCTGCGCGGCGCGTGCTGGTCTGCGGCGGTGGGGTGCGCAATCCGCAGTTGCTGTCGCGATTGCAGGCACGGTTGCCGGGTGTGCTGATCGGTTCCAGTGCCGAACACGGACTGGACCCGGATTACATGGAGGCGATGGGCTTTGCGTGGCTGGCGCAGGAAACCCTGGCCGGGCGTGCGGGCAATCTGCCCAGCGTCAGCGGCGCGCGCGGGCCGAGGATCCTGGGCGCGATTCATTTGGCATGAGCCCCGGGGTTGTTGGGGGGGGGGTTTGCCCGGCGCCCCAGGTGGGGCCCGGTGGGGGAAATGCCCGGCAACCCGGGCTTAGGTTTTG
>NZ_JBRREC010000130.1:0-9855 GCF_056760015.1 Stenotrophomonas sp. STEN029
CTGTATTACTACTCCTCCCCGCCTTGCGGACCGTGTCCGGTGGTCTGTCGTGTTGGCGGGCGCGCCCGGCCGGCGCCGGGGCCCCCCCACTACCGTTGGTTGTTCCAGCGCCCTTTGGCTTAGAACATCTCCCGCTGCAGGCTCAATGTACTCAGCACTTTGCTGGAGATCTCTTCGATCGAGGTGTGGGTGGTGCTCAGGGTCGGGATCCGCTCCATGCGGAACATGGTCTCGGCGGCGGTGACTTCGCGCTTGCAGGTCTCGAAGCTGGCATAGCGCGAATTGGGACGGCGCTCCTGGCGGATCTGCTGCAGTCGCTCGGGGTCGATGGTCAGCCCGAACAGCTTGTTGCGGTACGGACGCAGGCGTGGCGGCAGGCGATCCTGCTCCAGGTCTTCCTCGGTCAAGGGGTAATTGGCCGCACGAATACCGTAATGCAAAGCCAGGTAGATGCAGGTCGGGGTCTTCCCGGCACGCGATACGGCGACCAGCACCACGTCGGCCTCGTCGTAATTCACCGCGATGCCATCGTCGTGGCTCAGCGCAAAATTCATCGCGTTGATGCGGCGATGGTAGGTATCGAAATCCACCATGCCGTGCGCCTGGCCCACCTTGGAGTGCCTGGCTGCGCTCAGTTCCTGTTCCAGCGGCCCGATGAATGGGGCGAAGACATCCAGGACCAGGGCCCCGCTCTCTTCCAGGATCAAGCCGAGGCTGGAATCCACACAGGAACTGATCACGATCGGGCGCACCTGGTAGCGCTCCCCGGCGGCCCGGATACGCGCCGCCGCCTCGAGCGCCTTGTCGGCATCGTCGACGAATGACATGCGATCAGTAACGAAACTGAAGCCATTGAACTGAGTCAACAGGCTGTGGCCGACGGTCTCGGCAGTAATGCCGGTGCCGTCGGAAACATAGAAAACCGGCCGGATTGCCGTCATGAAAGCTCCCTTCAGAGTGTGATCCTGACCACGGGTCAAGCGTGATGGCCTAGCCTGTCCCGAAAAAGACAAGCACAAGACAAAGTATTGTCACAAGCTTGTGCGGCTTCGGTGTGCACTGCATCATATTGGCTTCTTCCTACGGACGTGGCCATCCCAAGCCCGCCACGGGCGATGGCCTCAACGGAGCATCGCGCTTGAACGAGAATATCCTGTGGTTGCATGAGCTGCGCTTGGCCGACCTGGCCCGCGTAGGTGGCAAGAACTCCTCACTCGGGGAGATGATCGGCAATCTTGCCGGTCTGGGGGTCTCCGTCCCCGGTGGTTACGCAACCACGTCCGAAGCGTTCAAGGACTTCATTGCCCACAACGACCTGTCCAAGCGCATTTTCGACAAGCTGGCCACGCTGGACGTGGAAGATGTCGCCGCCCTGACCGTTGCCGGCAAGGAAATCCGCGGCTGGGTGATCGATGCCCCGCTGCAGCCGCAGCTGGACAAAGACATCCGTGACGCCTACGCCAAGCTGAGCGCCGAGAATGGTGGCGGTGACATCGCCGTTGCCGTGCGCTCCTCGGCAACCGCCGAAGATCTGCCGGACGCTTCGTTTGCCGGCCAGCAGGAAACCTTCCTCAACGTGACCGGTGCCGACGACGTCGTGCACAAGGTCAAGGAAGTGTTCGCCTCGCTGTACAACGACCGCGCCATCGCCTACCGCGTCCACCACGGCTTCAAGCACGAAGACGTGTTCCTGTCCGCGGGCGTGCAGTTGATGGTGCGCTCGGGCGTCGGCTCTTCCGGCGTGCTGTTCACCCTGGACACCGAGTCCGGCTTCCGCGATGTGGTGTTCGTCACCTCTTCGGTCGGCCTGGGCGAAATGGTCGTGCAGGGCGCGGTCAATCCGGACGAGTTCTACGTCTACAAGCCCAGCCTGCATGCCGGCAAGCCGGCGATCCTGCGCCGCTCGCTGGGTTCCAAGGCGATCCGCATGGTCTATTCGGACGTCCCGGGCGAGCGCGTCAAGATCGAGGACACCCCGGTCGAAGTGCGCAATACCTTCTCGATCAGCGATGAGGACGTGCAGGAACTGTCCAAGCAGGCGCTGGTCATCGAAAAGCATTACGGCCGCCCGATGGACATCGAGTGGGCCAAGGACGGCGTCAGCGGCAAGCTGTTCATCGTCCAGGCGCGCCCGGAAACCGTGAAGTCGCGCGCCAAGGCCACCCAGATCGAGCGCTACGCGCTGCAGGAAAAGGGTGAAGTCATCGCCGAAGGCCGCGCCGTCGGCGCCAAGATCGGCGCTGGCGTGGCCCGCGTGGTCAAGTCGCTGGACGACATGGCCCGCGTGCAGCCGGGCGACGTGCTGATCGCCGACATGACCGACCCCGACTGGGAGCCGGTGATGAAGCGCGCGTCGGCCATCGTCACCAACCGTGGTGGCCGTACCTGCCACGCCGCGATCATCGCGCGTGAGCTGGGCGTACCGGCCGTGGTCGGCTCGGGCAATGCGACCCAGCTGATCCAGGACGGCCAGGAAGTGACCGTCAGCTGCGCTGAAGGCGACACCGGCTTCATCTACGCTGGCAAGCTGGCCTTCGACCGCAGCACCACCGATCTGGGCAACATGCCGCCGGCACCGTTGAAGATCATGATGAACGTGGCCAACCCGGAACGTGCCTTCGACTTCGGCCAGCTGCCGAACGCCGGCATCGGCCTGGCCCGCCTGGAAATGATCATCGCCAGCCACATCGGCATTCACCCGAATGCGCTGCTGGAATACGACCGCCAGGACGCTGCCACCAAGAAGAAGATCGACGAGAAGATTGCCGGCTACAAGGATCCGGTGAGCTTCTATGTTGACCGTCTGGCCGAGGGCATCGCCACCCTGACCGCGTCGGTCGCACCGAACCCGGTGATCGTGCGCCTGTCGGACTTCAAGTCCAACGAGTACGCCAACCTTATCGGCGGCAACAACTACGAGCCGCACGAAGAGAACCCGATGATCGGCTTCCGCGGCGCCAGCCGCTACGTCGACCCGAGCTTCTCCAAGGCCTTCGCGCTGGAGTGCCAGGCCGTGTTGCGCGTGCGCAACGAAATGGGCCTGGAGAACCTGTGGGTGATGATCCCATTCGTTCGCACCCTGGAAGAAGGCCGCAAGGTGGTGGAAGTGCTCGCCGCCAATGGCCTTAAGCAGGGCGAGAATGGCCTGAAGATCATCATGATGTGCGAGGTGCCGTCCAACGCGCTGCTCGCCGATGAGTTCCTGGAGATCTTCGACGGCTTCTCGATCGGCTCCAACGACCTGACCCAGCTGACCCTGGGCCTGGACCGCGATTCCTCGATCGTCGCGCACCTGTTTGACGAGCGTAACCTCGCGGTCAAGAAGCTGCTGTCGATGGCGATCAAGAGCGCACGTGCCAAGGGCAAGTACGTCGGCATCTGCGGTCAGGGCCCGTCCGATCACCCGGATCTGGCCGAGTGGCTGATGCAGGAAGGCATCGAGTCGGTGTCGTTGAACCCGGATACCGTGGTCGACACCTGGCTGCGCCTGGCCAAGCTGAAAGCCAATAGCTGATCTGGCTGTTGCTGCATGACGACAAAACCCCGCCTTGGCGGGGTTTTGTTTGTCTGCGAGGTGGCGATGGTGTTGGCCTTTTTGTGGGAGCGGCGTAAGCCGCGAGGCTCGCAGCTCCCGACAACCCTAAAAGCCAACCCCTCCCCTTGGCTACGCCAAAGGGAGGGAGCAGAGCCGCGAGGCTCGGAGCTCCTGACAACCCCAAAAGCCAACCCCTCCCCAACCCTCCCCTTGGCTGCGCCAAAGGGAGGGAGCAGAGCTGTAGGAGCGGCGTAAGCCGCGAAGCCACGGATCAGCCAGGTCGCAGGTATGTTGGTGAAGCTAAGCAATGTCAGCTTCGCGGCTGACGCCGCCCCGACAAGCAGTACTGCCGGCGGCTCACACCAACTCCGCCGCCGCAGCCACCACATCCGCATCACCCGGCAAAACCAACAGTGCCGCACCAGCCAACGGTGTATAGGTATCCACACCAGTCACCCGGCGCAGCGGCACCTGGCCATGGCCGGCTTCAACCAGGGCGGTGATCACGCCCTCGCCCACGCCGGCACTCTGGCGACCTTCGTCGAGCACGATGATGCGCTTCGCGCCCTTCGCCTGCCCGGCGATATAGCCGGCATTGAGCGGCACCAACCAGCGCAGATCGACCACCCGCACTTTCCAACCGTGCTGCTGCTCGATGGTCCTGGCAGCGCGCAGTGCCATTGGTACGCCGTTGCCGTAGCTGATGATCAGCAAGTCATCATTGCCTTCGCCGTAAACCCTGCCCTCGCCAAGCCTCAGTGCCTGATCCGGCGCCGGATACGGGAACAGCCATTGGCCATCGCCAGCGGCATGCAGATCCTTGGTCATGTACAGCGCGATCGGCTCCAGGAACACGCAGACCCGCCCGTCGACCTTGGCCAGCGCAGCAAGCGTGCGCAGCATTGCCGCGGCGTCATCGCCGCGCGATGGGCAACCAACCACCAGTCCCGGGATGTCGCGGATGGCAGCGATCGAGTTGTCGTTGTGGAAGTGCCCGCCAAAGCCTTTCTGATAGCCCAGCCCGGCGATGCGGATCAGCATCGGGTTGCGGTACTGGTCATTGGAGAAGAACTGCAGCGAGCAGGCCTCACCGCGCACCTGGTCGGCGGCGTTGTGCAGATAGGCCAGGTACTGGATTTCCGGCAGCGGCAGCATGCCCATGTTGGCGAATCCCTGGGCCATGCCCAGGATCATGGTCTCGTCGAGCAGGGTATTGAACACCCGACGCGGGCCGAATGCCTTCTGCAGTCCCTTGGTGACGGTATAGACGCCGCCCTTCTGCGCCACGTCCTCGCCGAACAGCAAGGTCTCGGGGTACTTGGCGAACAGATCGTGCAGCGCCTGGTTGATCTGCACTGCCAGATGTTTGGCCGGCTGGATCTCCGGCAAGCCAGCCTCGCTGCCGAACACCTGCAGGCGTCGTTCGCTGTAATCGGCGCGCGCCGCCTCAGACTGCACCTTGTCCGGCGTATACGGCGCCAGCGGCGCGATCACATCCTGCAGCGCGGTCAGGCGCGGGCGTTTGTCGGCATCTTCGGCGGCAGCGAAACAGCGCTGGCGAGTGTGTTCGTACAAGGCCAGCACTTCGGCCTTGTCCATCAGCCCGGACTCCACCGCAACCTGCGCCGAACGTAGCAGCGGATCGCCTGCTTCCACCGCGCACAACTCCTCCAGTGCGCGCCATTCGATCTCGAAATCGGTACCGGCATGGCCCATCAGCCGCGTGGTGCGCAGGTGCAGGAAGGTCGGCCGCCGCGTGCGTCGGCAGTGCTCGACCGCGCGCTGGACGTCGGCATAACCGTTGACCAGATCCAGACCATCGGCATGGAAGTAATCCAGCCCCGGGCGATGCCGGAAGCTCTCGGCGATCCAACCTTCCGGGGTCTTCACCGAGATGCCGATGCCGTTGTCCTCGCAGACGAACAGCACGGGCGCCGGCAGCTTCTGGAAGCTGCTCCACGCCGCTGCATTGAACGCAGTCTGGGCGGTGGCGTGATTGGCCGACGCATCGCCGAACGAACAGATGGTGATGCTGTCATCGGGAATCGGCAGGCCCTGCCCCAGTCGCTTGCCCGCTTCGATAGCCATCGCCGTGCCCAGCGCCTTGGGCAGGTGCGAAGCGATGGTCGACGTCTGCGGCAGCACCCACAACGGTTTGCTGCCCCACACTTTGTGACGGCCACCGCTGGCCGGATCGTCCTTGCTGGCTGCAAACGACAGCGCCGAATCCATCACCGGGTCCATGCCCGGCAGCTTGCGGAAGCGCTCGGCCATGAAGCCGCCGGAACGGTAATGCAGGAAGGCCGGATCGGTGTGCCTGGCGGCGCGCGCCACCATCGCATTGCCTTCGTGGCCGGAGGAGCCAATCGTGTAGAAGACCTTGTTCTGCACGCGCAGCACGCGTGCCATCAGGTCCAGATGGCGACTGATCAACTGCGACTCGAACAACTCACGGAAGCTCTGCGCATCCAGCGTGCTGCCTGGCAGTATGGGTGCGGCCGGCTGCGGCCCCCGCTCCGGGCCAGGCGGCAGCGCGCCGACGAATTCGATGAAATTGGTATCGCAGATCTCAGCGCGGTTCAAGCCCTTCATGCGGGCCGGGATGGGATTCGGTACACGAGCAAACATGCAGACAGACTCCACAGCAAACAGGTGAGACAACGGAATCAAGCATCAACAAGGAACGCTCAGCCAGCCAGTATCGGCATGAAGCCGGGCTGGGCCTGCACCGCCTGCAACCAGCGCTGGATCGCCGGATACGAGGACAGGGCAATGCCACCATCCTCGGCGACAGCGGTATACGCAAACAGCGCGATATCGGCCACGCCGTAGTCGGGGCCGGTGAACCAGGGATTGCCCTGCAGGTGGCGCTCCATCACTGCCAGCGCATCATGGCCGCGCTCACGCAGGCGCGGCAGTTCAGCGCGGCGCGGCGAATCGGTGGGCGTCCAGATGCTGATGAAACGCGCAACGGCGATGTAAGGCTCATGGCTGTATTGCTCGAAGAACATCCACGACAAGGCCTGCGCCCGCTGCCATCCATCACTTGGCAGATAAGGCGTGCCTTCGGCCAGCCAGAACAGGATGGCATTGGATTCGGTCAGTACCCGCCCATCGGCGCGCTGCACCAGCGGCACCTTCCCGTTGGGGTTGAGGGCGAGGAACTCCGGGGTGCGGGTCTGGCCTTCGGCGCTGTTGACCTCGACCCATTCATAGCGCGTCCCCATCTGCTCCAGCAGCAGCCGCACCTTGTGGCAGTTGCCCGACGTGGACATGCCATACACCCGCAACCCAGCACCCGAAAAACTCACTGATCCGCTCCCCGCTACCGAATGGCAGACGACAGCCTCCATCTGAACGGATCACAGGCATCGCGGTAAAGCTGCGACCGCAGCAAAGTGCTGCTCTCAGCGTTGCGACATCCACTTCTGGCGGGATTGGCCCCACACATCCACCTCGATATCGGCGGGCGCCGGCAAGCGCGCCTGCCGCAGCAAGGTGGCGCCCAGCTTTTGCGCCACCGCCACCGAACTGGTGTTGGCCGGCACGATGGTATGGATCACTTCCTGCCAACCCAGCGCATCGAACGCCCAGTCGGTGCTCGCCCGCGCTGCTTCCGGCGCATAACCACGGCCCCAGAATTCCGAAGCGATGCCCCAGCCCACTTCGGTGCCCGGCCAGCCATGCGGCTGCCACGGCCCGACCCGCCCGATCCAGCGTCCGCTGCTCTTTTCGATCACCGAGAACATCGAATACCCGAGCAGCTGCCAACTGCCGGTCAGCGCCGCCAGGCTGCGCCACGCGACCGAAGGTGGTTGCACTCCGCCGAGATGCTGCATGGTCCGGGGATCGGCGCAGAAGGTAGAGAAGGCCTCGAAGTCTTCGGCAGCCGGTGGTCGCAGCAGCAGGCGCTCGGTTTCCAGTCGCAGGTCGAAGACACTCATCGCGGTTCCTGTGTGCAGGTAAACAAGGACGTCGAGCTTGCGCCGGCCACCCCTGCCGGTCAAACCGCCGATACCCGGCTGGTAACTGTTTGTGGGAGCGGCGTAAGCCGCGAAGCTCACACTGTTCGCCCCCTAGAGCGGTATTCGCGCCGCCTGAAAGCGTGCGGGCTTCGCGGCTTACACCGCTCCCACAAAACAATAAAAAATCCGATGCCATAGGTCTGGCATCGGATTCTGGTTGACTCAACTGCTGAAGAAAGCAGGTTTACGACTTGCGATGCTTACTGCCGGCTGTCCGCCGGTGCCATCGCCGCAGTCTGCGTGACCAGCTGGCCGTCGATCACCGGCAGGCGATCACTGGCCGGCTTGTCCTGCATGCGCACGGTCTTTTCCGCGCCCTCATAGCGGTAGGTCACGTCGTAACCGATGGTCTGGTTGGCGTTGCCCAGCGACACGCGCTCACCCGGACGGCTGTCCATGCGCATCGTGCCGGTGCTGCCATCGGGCTTGCGGTAGCTGACGTTGTAGCCGGTGATACGGCTGGACTCGGCGGTGCGCTGTTCGGTGTGGCACTGGCGCTCGGTACGGTTGACCACACGACCACCGACGTGACGCTTGTCGACCTGGTTGCCGATCACGCCACCGGCAACGGCACCTGCCGCGGTAGCTGCCTTCTTGCCGTTACCGCCGCCAACCTGGTTGCCGAGCAGACCGCCGATCAGCGCACCGGCGACCGTACCGCCAACATTGCCGTCACGCTCGGGCAGGCGCTCCTGCACCACCACGTCCTCGCAGACTTCGTGCGGGGTGCTGGTGGTGGAGGTTTCGCGGATCGGATCGCTGCCGGTGACCGTGCCATAGACGCGTTCCTTCTGGGTCACCGGAGCGACCTTGAGCACGTCGGCGTACTGCAACTGCGGTTCGGCCGGCGTCTCCACCTTGCCGGTGACGGCGGCGTCGTCCACCAATGGCGAGTTGTCCAGCACCGGGCGTGCGCCCTCAACCAGCGGGGCAGTGCTGGCCTTGTCGCGGCCCTGCATGAAGGCGGCGGTGGCGATGCCACCTACCAGCAACGCGCCGGCGGCAACCAAAACGGTCGTGGTTGTGCTCTTCATGATCTGTCTCCGTGCGGCTGCCCGCGTGTGTGTTGGGAGGATTCCAGCATGGATAAGCTGAACAGAGGCCAGTATTTCTGTCAGCTCCCTATCGAAATCATTCAACTCGTCGCAATATTCAGGCTGCTGGGCCTGATCTACGGGACAGTCTGAACCCTTTTCATCTGGATACGCCATGTCGAGCATGATGTTGTCGCCGTTTCTGGAATGGGCACGCAAACTGCGCTACCCCACCCTGTTCAAGCTGACCGGTGCGCTGTTCGTCATCAGCATGCTGCTGCCCGACCCGATTCCGTTTGTCGATGAGATCCTGTTTGGCCTGAGCACCTTGCTGCTCGCCAACTGGAAGCGACGCAAGGACCCGGCCGAGCCGCCGATACTGCCGGGCAAGCGCTGAGCCGTGCAGCTGATCGACAGCCACTGCCATCTGGATGCAGCTGAATTCGACATTGACCGCAAGGCGGTGATCGCCCGTGCCCGTGCAAGCGGCGTGGGTGTGCAGATCGTGCCGGCGGTGACCGCAGCCAGTTGGCCCAAACTGCGCGAGGTGTGCGCAGCGGATGCAGGCCTGCATCCGGCCTACGGCCTGCACCCGATGTTCCTGCCGGAGCACCGTGCCGAACACCTGCAGCAGCTGCGCGACTGGGTGGAACGCGAGTCACCCTGTGCCATCGGTGAATGCGGGCTGGACTTCTTCGTCGACGATCTCGATCCGGAAGCACAGCGCCTGTATTTCCAGGGCCAACTGGAACTGGCACGGGACGCCCAGCTGCCACTGATCGTGCATGCGCGCCGCGCCCTGGATGAGGTAATCCTGCGCATCCGCCGCGTTGGCGGACTCAGCGGCGTGGTGCATAGCTTTTCCGGCAGTCCGGAGCAGGCCAGGCAGCTATGGGACCTGGGCTTCATGATCGGCCTTGGCGGCCCCATCACCTACACCCGCGCCAATCGTTTGCGCGGGCTGGTGACGCAGATGCCGTTGGAGTTTCTGTTATTGGAAACCGATGCTCCGGATCAGCCGGATGCAGGTATCCGCGGCCAACGCAACGAGCCCGCGCGGTTACGGCAGATCCTCGACACGGTCGCTGAGCTGCGGCAGCAGTCTGCGGCGGATATCGCAGTGCAGACCACCGCCAACGCAAAGCGGTTGTTCGGGTTATAGGTCCGATTGTGGGAGCGGGGGGGGGCCCCCCCCCCCCCGCAGGGGGGAATGTAAAAAAAAAGGGGGAGGGAAAAAGGTAAGCCTAGGCGGGGGGGGGCG
>NZ_JBRREC010000131.1:0-9662 GCF_056760015.1 Stenotrophomonas sp. STEN029
GCTCCCACTCCATCAGGTTGCAGAGCACGCCTGCAATCCAGCATTGCCAGCTTCGCCGCTTACGCCGCTCCCACAGAGGCTCCACCGGTAACGCCCCAGCCGAGCATGGCTCGGCTCTACCGGGATTCCGCGGCCCGCCACTGCTGCAGCAGCTGCGCACAGTCACGCAGCTGCCATTGCGCCATGCCCGGCCAAGGATCATCCGGCACATTGACCAGGACCCCAGGCACACCCGCCGCTTTCGCCGTGGCGAGATCGTAGTAATGATCCCCGACCATCCGCATCTGCGCCGGCAACACCTGCCAACGCTCGGCAAAGAACTGCAGTCCAGCCGGTGACGGCTTGGGCTCCACTTCCCAGCGGCCGATGATTTCTTCGACGGCAAAACACTCCGCCACGCCAATCGCCGCCAGGGTCACTTCGGCCAGCTCACGCGCATTGCGGGTAAGGATGCCCAAGCGGCACCCATCGGCATGCAGCGCGCGGATCAGGGCCACCGCCCCCGGCGCCGCGACCGACGCTTCGGCCAGTTCCCGCTCGTGCTGTATCAGCCAGGCATGGCTGTCAGCAGCCTGCTGCGCCGGCAGGCTGGCCAGATGCTCAAGAATGTCCGCGCCGGATGGGATCTGCAGGTCACGCCGGATCAATTCGAAGTCATGCACCGGCTCGGTCAGGGTGCCGTCCATGTCGAACACCCAATGACGGCTGGCGGCGACGTCGCAACGCCCCGCCGTATCAGCGAGCACCGACCTCAATCCCAGTTCGGCATCTGGCTGCCATCCAGCCCGCCAACCTCGAACACCGCCTTGCGGGTGCCACCGGCCAGCACCGGGAACTCGATCTCGATGACCTTGGCCTTGCGTGCCTGCCGCCACAGGCCGCGGTTGTCATCGATGAACATGGCAATGGCCTCATCGGTATCCGGGCGATGCGCGGCCATGTTGCGGGCCGGCGCACCATCGACGCTGACCTTGACCTGGCAGGCGCGGTAGCAGACCTTGGCGAAGTCACTGGACTGCAGCACCAGATAGGCGTGGCGCTTCCATTCCGGGTGATCACGGAACACCAGGTTCACCTGCTTGGCGCCGGTGCTGTCCACTTCCACGCGGTCCTTGCTGTAGATTGCCGCCGAGCGCTGGGTACCGCCCTTGACCGGCACCTGGTTGTAATTCCACAGGGCCTGCATGCGGCGCAGCTCACCGGCAGCCGCGGCCTTTTCGCGGACCTCGGCGAAGCCCGGCTCGATGCGTTTGGCGGTTTCCGAATCAGGGAACTGATCGAGCAGCGCGGCACCATGGATGCGCGCTTTCTCCCAGTCGGTGGCGGTGATCGCAGCGTCATACAGCTTGCCGATGCCTTCGGCGTCCGCTTCGCGCTTGGCCCGCTCCTGGGCGGCGGCGGCCTCTTGTTGCTGGCGCTCGGCCTCCGGGTTGCTGCAGGCAGTCAGGGCAAAGACGCAAAGGGCGCCGAGGATCAGGGGTTTCATCAAACAGCTCCGGTGAACGTGGCGCGGAATGGGCGCGCGATGGGCTTCACTTTAGAGCATGTTGGGGATTGGGAGGCACGATCCTTTTCTGCATTCGCGCTTACCTGCGCTTTTGCTTTGCCCTGCCTTTATGCCGTCATTCCCGCGCAGGCGGGAATCGCTCTTGTTGTTGCCCTTGCCTTTGCATTTGCTGTTACGCGAAGCCAAAGAGCCAGAGCGATTCCCGCCTACGCGGGAATGACGGCACTGGAAGCAACAGCAACATCAACGGCAACAACTACCACCGCAGCCCTCACTCCCCGCCCACCCGCCACCAATGCGTTGAAGGCGCAGGCGCACGGATATCCAGACGCTCGCCCATCTGCGGCGCGGTCAGCTCCACGCCCTGCTCCGCCGCCAGTGCGGTAATCCGCTCGAACGGCTCGGTCCAGGGATGCAAAGCCAGGTCAAACGTGCCGTTATGGATAGGCATCATCACCTTGCCGCGTACATCCAGGTGCGCCTGCAGACTCTGCTCCGGCTGCATATGCACGCCGGGCCACTGTTCGTCGTAAGCACCGGTCTCGACCATCGCCAGATCGAACGGGCCATAGCGCTCACCGATCTTCGCAAAGCCGTCGAAGTAGCCACTGTCGCCACTGAAGAAGATCCGCGTGCGGCCGGTATCGATCACCCACGATGCCCACAGGGTGCGGTTGCCGTCGGACAGCCCGCGACCGGAGAAATGCTGTGCAGGCGTGGCTGCGATCTTCAAGCCTTCCACTCGCGTTTCCTGCCACCAGTCGAGCTGGGTGATCTTCTCCTGCGGCACGCCCCAGGCAAGCAGGCGATCGCCCACGCCCAACGCGGTGACGAAGTGCCGCACCTTCGGCGCCAGCGCCAACACCGCGTCATGGTCGAGGTGATCGTAGTGGTCGTGCGAGATGATGACGCCGGTGATCTCTGGCAATTCCTCGATCGACAACGGCGGCGCATGGAAGCGCTTCGGCCCCATGAACGAGAACGGTGACACCCGCTCGGAGAACACCGGATCGGTCAACCAGAAGTGTCCGTCCAGCTTCATCAGCATGGTCGAATGGCCCAGCCGCCACAGGCTATCGTCCGGCGCGTCCAGCAGCGCCTGCCGGGTCAAGGCATGCACCGGAATCGCCACCTGCGGGGTGGCATCGGCCGGCTTGTCGAACAGGAAGCGCCACCACACCTTCACGCCACGCACGAAACCAAGCGGGGCCTGCTTGGCCACGTTGTGGAAACGCCCCTCGCCGTATTGCGGCGACTGGTCATAGGAAGCGGCGGGATGCGCACCGCAGGTCAACAAGCCAATGGACATGGCGATCAACACCGTAATGGGGAGAAGGAAACGAGGCAGGCGACGCTTCATGGCTGGGCTTGCCGGTAAAAGTACACTGGCGAGTCTACTTCCATTTCAAGGAAAGTAAACTGAACGGTGTAAAATGAGCGGATGACCGACGCCAAGCGCCCTCTCCGCCTGACCGACCGCAAACGCGAAGCCATCCTGCGCGCGGCAGTGGCCGAGTTCCGCGAACTGGGCTTTGCCGGCACCAGCATGGACCGCGTCGCCGCCGCCGCCGAGGTGTCCAAGCGCACGGTCTACAACCACTTCGCCAGCAAGGACGAGCTGTTCACCGCCATCCTCTGGCAGCTGTGGGAGGCCAGCCAATCGCTGGACGCGCTGGCCTACGATCCCGCCCGGCCATTGCGCGAGCAGTTGCTGGCCTTCGTCGCGCAGAAACTGCGCCTGCTCAGCGACGCCAGCTTCATCGACCTGTCGCGAGTGGCCATGGCCGAGCTGGTGCATGCACCGGAACGGGCACGGGTGATGATGGACAAGCTGGCCGAGAAGGAAGAAGGCCTGACCACATGGATCCGCGCCGCACAGGCCGACGGCCGCCTGCGCGACGATATCGCCCCGGCCGACGCCGCCCACCAGCTGCAGGGCATGGTCAAGGCGTTCGCGTTCTGGCCACAGATCGCGATGGGTGCCACGCCCTTGGACGCCAGCGCGCAGCAGCGGGTGATGCACGACTGCGTGGACATGTTCCTGGCGGTGCGCGCGCTCACGCCCTGAGTGCAGCGCACGCCCACTCCGGCAGCCAGCAGCCTGCTGCAGGAATCATCCCCCGCCGCACGAACGACCAGGCTGACTACAGATGTAGTTACCTTTGACACTGCGACGGCAGCCTGCCCGTTCGTACACTCCGCGAACACGCCCACCGGGCCCTTCGCAGACACACGCAACGTGCGCACCTCACTGAAATGGTCTTCGCTGTTGTTGTCCGTACTACCGCTCCATGCCCTCGCCGCCGACCAATGGATACTGGCCACTGACCTATGGGGTAACAGCGCCAGGCAGACCTTGGACCTGGACGTGCAAGGCACGCGTGTCAGCGGAACCTTGGGGGGCGACCCGATCAGCGGCAGCTTGAACGGCGCGCAGCTGAAGTTCACCGCCACCGGCAGCGACGGCCAGGTCTATCACTACGATGGCCGCATCGATGGCAGCCGCATGCAGGGCCGCAGCGACGAGCCGGACACCAACAACCGCAGCGCGCGTGCAACGCATGACTTCAGCGCATGGCGGGTGCCGGTACGGCCGGACAAGGCACCGCGCCTGCACGACTTCACCCCAAGCGACTACTCCAATACCTTCAGCGCCGACCGCGCCCCTGCGCTGGTGATCTGGCCCGGCGACTCGGTGCAGACCAAAACCCTGGATTCCGGTGGCGTCGATGAAAATGGCATCACCCGCGCCTTGTTCGGCAATCCACAAGTCGGGCCGTTCTTCGTCGCCGGCGCCGAGCCCGGCGACACCTTGGCGATCACCATCAGCTCGCTCAAGCTCAACCGCGACTACGCAGACAGCCTCGACGGCATCGTCGGCCGTTTGAAGACGCCACGCATCGCCACCGAGACCGCGACGCTGGGCAAGCCGGTGCGCTGGGAACTGGATCGCGTGCGCGGCATGGCGCGACCGCAGGGTGCCAGCGGCGCATTGAAGCACTTCAAGATCCCGGTCAAGCCGATGCTCGGCGGTCTCGCGGTGGCACCGGGCTTTGGCTATCCACCGTTCTCCACCGGCGACACCAGCGACTTCGGCGGCAACATGGATTTCAACGCCGTGGCCGAAGGCAACACGGTTTATCTTGAGGTGCAGCAACCTGGCGCATTGCTGTATGTCGGCGACGGTCATGCCCTGCAGGGCGACGGTGAGACCAGCCAATGGGCGCTGGAGACATCACTGGACGTGGTGCTGAAAGTGGAACTGATCAAGAAGCAGTCCATCGCCACGCCACGCGTGGAGTCGCCGACGCAGATCATGACGCTGGGGCAGGCAGGCTCCAGTGACGATGCACTGCGGCTGGCGACGTCGGGGATGCTGCAGTGGCTGCGCCAGTCCCATGGACTCGATATGTCACAGGCAACCCAGGTGCTGGGAGTGGCCGTGCAGTACAGCGTGGTCAACCTGGCAGGTCGCAGCGTGGGAGTGGCGGCGAAGATCGACAAGGCGGTACTGAAGGACCTGCCGCTTGCGGCGGCAAAGCGCAGCAATTGAGGGCTGCGGTCGAAGTCTGATTGCAGCTACGGTGCAGGAAGCCGACGCGCCCGGCACCTTCCTACAACCTGCTCAACACCGCCGCTGTCATGTATGTAGTGCCGAGCCATGCTCGGCAGAGGCCTTACCGGCAGCGTCCAGCCGAGCATGGCTCGGCTCTACAAAATCGGCAGAGGCCTTACCGGTAACGCCCAGCCGAGCATGGCTCGGCTCTACCAAAGGCTCCACGCGAAGAGTCCCGGGTGCGCTGCGCTTACCCGGGCCACACAATTACCCTCAGGTTTGAAAGCCACGCAAAAACAAACGGCGAGCCGAAGCTCGCCGTTTGTTTTGAAGCCTGCTGACGCCGATTACTGCTTCGGCGCAGCTTCCGCCTTGGCGATCATCGCTTCCACCGAGGCGGTGGTGATCGGGTGGTAGCCCGGCTTGGCCTTGGCGAACACGTCCTTGGCGAAGGCCAGGCCTTCCGGCGTCTTCAGCAGTTCAGCGTAGATCGGCAGCACCAGCTTGCGACGGCCAACCTTCTGGATGAACTCGCCGGCAGCAGCCTGTGCATCGGTGTAGCCGCTGCGGATTGCCAGCGGGTACCAACGCATCGCGATCTCCCCATTCGGAGTACCGGTGAAGTGGTAACCCTTGTCCAGCTGCGCCAGCTTCTCGACCGGCAGCTTCTCGCCCATGCCATCGATGAAGCGCACCCATTCCTGGGTGTTCCACTCGCGGGTTACCTGGCTGTTCGGCAGCGCGTCGCTACCCAGGAAGGCAATGCGGGCGGTGTCGACCACGGCGAAGTTGCGCGAACGGGCCTTGGTGGCGAATGCCGGGATGCCCGGCTCTTCCAGCCATGCCTTCAGCTCGGCATCGGTGACCGCCGTCGGATTCTTCGGCAGCAGGTTCTTCTTCATGTACTCGACGAACTGGTCGGTGTTGGCGCTCTGGAAGGCATGGTCGTCGAACCAGCCACGCAGGAACGGATCAAACACCGCACGGCCAAAACGCTGCTCCAGGAACTGCAGGAACCATGCGCCCTTGACGTAAGCTACCTGGCTCAGCGCATCGTCCGGATCACGCTCATTGAGCGGCGGCAGTGCCAGCGCCTGGTCGGCCGGGCTCATGTCCTTCACTTCATTGAGCAGGTCGGTCTGGTCGATCTCGCGCTCCATCTCGGCCATCTCGGCGCCATACAGCGCTTCGGTGATGCGGCCCTGCACGTAGGTGGTGAAACCTTCGTTGAGCCAGATGTCCTTCCAGCTGGCGTTGGTCACCAGGTTGCCGGACCAGCTATGCGCCAGTTCGTGCGCGACCAGCGACACCAGCGACTTGTCGCCAACGATGACGGTCGGGGTAGCGAAGGTCAGGCGCGGGTTTTCCATGCCACCGAACGGGAACGACGGCGGCAGCACCAGCATGTCGTAACGGCCCCAACGGTATTCGCCATACAGGTTCTCGGCGGCACCGATCATCTTCTCGGTGTCTTCGAATTCCTTGACGGCCTTGTTGACCATGGTCGGCTCGGCCCACACGCCGGAACGCTCGGAGATCGGCTCGAACACCAGGTCACCGGCGGCGATGGCCAGCAGGTAGGACGGGATCGGCTGCGGCATCTTGAAGGCGTAATCGCCATCGCGTGCGGCCTTGGGATCGTTGTCGGCGCTCATCAGCACCATCACGTCCGGGCGGCTGGTGACGTGCGCGCTATAGGTGAAGCGGACGCTCGGGGTGTCCTGCAACGGCACCCAGGAACGGGCGTGGATCGCCTGCGACTGGCTGAACATGAAGGGCAGCTTCTTGCCCTCGGTCATCGACGGCTCCAGCCACTGCAGGCCGGAAGCGGTCGGCGCGGTGTGGTAGGTGATGCGCACCGAGGTCGGCTGGGCCGGGGTTTCGATGCTCAGCTTGCTGCCGAACACCTTGTCGGCCGGCGCCAGCACGAACTGCAGCGGGGTGGCGGCGCCATCGGCGGCGAGGGCCTCGACCTTTTCAACGCTGAGCTCGCGGGTATCGAGCAGCAGCTGCTTGGCAGCCTTGTCCTTCCACTCCAGCGTATAGGTGGCGGTGCCGCCGATCTGCTTGGCGTCGAAATCGACCTTCAGGTCCAGCGCCACGTCCTTGATGACGACCTTCTCGGGTTCAGCGTAGGAGCTTTCATCGTGGCTGCGGCTGACGGTATTCACGGCGGCGGCGGGCTTCTGGGCGACGGGGTCGACGGTGGGGGCTGCGGGTTCTTTGGCACAGCCGGCGACGAGCGCCACGGCCAGGGGCAGCATCAGGAACGAAGAACGCATTGATCTGGAACCGGTTCAGGGGATAACCGTTGATTTTAAACCCGAAAGGCGTTGGTGGATGCGGCGGTGCGGCAACCGACGGTTGCGGCAAGGTCCACGCCAGAAAATGCCTGATCCCGCCATCCCCGCGAAGGCGGGGATCGCTCTTCGCATTGCGTCATGATCCCGACCAAGAGCAGAGCAAAAGCACCCCTCCCAACCCTCCCCTTGCCTTCGGCAAAGGGAGGGCTTCAACGCGCGCGCCTGTAGTGCCGAGCCATGCTCGGCAGAGGCCTTGCCAGCAAGATCAAAAGCGCCCGTCATCCCAACCCTTCTCCCGCAAGCGGGAGAAGGGCCAAGGCAAAAGCTGAAAAGCCAACCCCTCCCCAGCCCTCCCCTTGGCCTGCGGCCAAAGGGAGGGAGCAGAGACGTAGTGCCGAGCCATGCTCGGCAGGGGCTTTACCAGCAAAAGACAAAACCAGCACCACCACCCCACCTAGAAAAAAGGCGGCCAATGGCCGCCTTTCCTCAATCCACCCAGCAAGCAAGCCTCAAAGCTTGTAACCGGAGTGGATCGACACAATCCCCGCACTCAGGTTCTTGTAATGACAGCGGCCAAAACCCGCCTCGCTCATCATCGCCTTCAACTCTTCCTGCGGCGGGTGCTTGCGGATGCTCTCGGCCAGGTACTGGTAGCTGTCGGCATCACCACGCGCAAACAGCTTGCCCAGCTTCGGCAGCACCTTGAACGAATGGAAATCGTAGACCGGCTTGAACCAGTCCACGGTCACTTCCGAGAACTCCAGCACGCGCGCCTGCCCGCCTACCTTGAGCACGCGGTACATCTCGCGCAACGCGGCTTCCTTGTCGGTCACGTTGCGCAGGCCGAAGGAAATCGTCACCAGGTCGAAACTCTGGTCCGGGAACGGCAGCGCCTCCGCATTGAGCTGCACCCACTCGAAGCCCGATACCTGGCCGCGGTTGGTCAGGCGATCGCGCCCCACCGACAACATGCCGGCGTTGATGTCGCCCAGCACCACGCTGCCCTCGGCGCCGATGCGCTCTTTCAGCAGCACGGCGATGTCACCGGTACCGCCGGCCAGATCCAGCACGCGGTCGCCCGGCTTCACCTGCGCGGTAGCGACGAAGTAGCGCTTCCACAGCCGATGAATACCCAGACTCATCAGGTCGTTCATCAGGTCGTAGTTGTCGGCCACGGAAGTGAACACCTGGCCGACAAGCTTCTGCTTGTCCTTGGCCGGTACATCGCGGAAGCCGAAGTGGGTGGTGCCGGTCTTGTAGGGGGATTCGCTCATGGCGTCGATTATCGCACCGACAGCCCGATTGCGCCGCCAGCAGGCTGAATCCGGCCGCTATGATGATCGCCACGGCACCACAAGGACCTTGCATGATCACCACCCCGGACTACCGCGCCCTGCTCGAAACCGCCATCGCCGAAGCCCGCCAGGGCCTGGCCGAAGGCGGCATCCCGATTGGCGCGGCGCTGTACCACAACGATGGCCGCCTGCTCGGCTGCGGCCACAACCGCCGCATCCAGGAAGGCGACCCGTCCATCCATGGCGAAACCGACGCCTTCCGCAAGGCCGGCCGCCAGCGCGGCTACCGCAACACCATCATGGTCACCACCCTGGCCCCGTGCTGGTACTGCAGCGGCCTGGTCCGCCAGTTCAATATCGGTACCGTGGTGGTGGGTGAATCGGTCAGTTTCCCCGGCGGCATCGACTGGCTGCGCGAGAACGGCGTGAACGTCATCGACCTGAATGACGCCAGCTGCATCGAGATGATGGGCCGCTACATCGCCGAGAACCCGGATGTCTGGAATGAAGATATCGGCGAATAACGTGACGTTATCTGAACAAATCCCTATTAATCTCATAGGGAAATTAGACGCTGTAGCCAGATCGTAAGAAAAACAGCGTTATGCTCGGGGTACAGGGGCACTGCCATCGAGGTGAAGCGATGTATACAACGCCCATCCAACACAGCAGTCGCCAATCCCTCCAGCGTGCTGGGGAGCAATTGCGACAGCAGTACGCACGACATCGCTGCTCGGCCCCGTTCTGGGATGCCTACCAACAGGTTCAACGTGAACTGGTAGCGGCATATCCGGAACATCAGGCCGAGCTCTGCAACCGCCTGGCGGTATTTGCCCAACGCTTGGGCGCGGTTGAGAAGGCTCAGTTACTTGAGCTGGCGGTCAACGAAGCATAAAAAAAAACCGGGCCTGGCCCGGTTTTTTTTGCCCCGATTTCGGTAGTGGCGGGGCCCGCCGGGCCCGGGGGGCGCCCGGCGCCCCACCCGGTGGGTCGTGGGGGGG
>NZ_JBRREC010000132.1:0-9248 GCF_056760015.1 Stenotrophomonas sp. STEN029
GAGCCATGCACGGCAAGAGGCATTACCGGGCTGGTCTGATGCCGAGCAAGGCTCGGCACCAGGCTCAGGCTTTGTCGGTAGAGCCTCTGCCGAGCATGGCTCGGCACTACCGGCAAGGCGAAGCTCAGCGCAACAGCTCGCCCGCGCCGGCGGCCAACAGCTGTCGCGCCACTTCACGTCCCAGCGCCTCCGGATCGCTCGCCGGGCCCTGCGCCTGCGCACGCACCGCACGGCCATCAGACACGCCGCCGACCAGGCCCTGCAACCACAGGTCCTCGCCGCGCCGCTGCGCCAGACCCGCCACCGGCACATGGCAGCTGCCATCCAGCGCGCGGTTCATCGCCCGCTCCGCTTCCACGCAGGTTCGGGTGGAGGCATCGTCCAGCGCCTTGAGCAGCGCAATCGTGCCGGCATCGTCCTGCCGGCATTCAATCGCCACTGCAGCCTGTGCGGGCGCCGGCAGCCACTGCGGGGCGACCAGACGATCGCGGATCCGCGCGCCCAGTTCCAGCCGCTCCAGGCCGGCACAGGCCAGGATGATGGCGTCATATTCACCGGCATCCAGCTTGGCCAGGCGGGTGTTGACGTTGCCACGCAGGTCGCGCGACGTGAGGTCCGGGCGCAGCGCACGCAACTGTGCCTGCCGGCGCAGCGACGAAGTGCCGACGCAGGCGCCCTGCGGCAACGCATCCAGCGACGCATAGGTGTTGGAGACGAAAGCATCAGCCGAATCGGCGCGGGTCAGGATCGCCGGCAGCGCGAACGGCGCCTCCAGCTCCATCGGCACGTCCTTGAGCGAATGCACCGCGCAATCGGCGTCGCCACGCAGCATCGCCAGCTCCAGCTCCTTCAGGAACAGGCCCTTGCCGCCGATGGCCGCCAGCGAACGGTCAAGGATTTCATCGCCGCGCGTGCTCATCGGCACAAGTTCCACCTGCAGCCCTGGATGGGCCTGGCGCAGGCGGTCGGCGACGTGTTCGCTCTGCCACAGGGCAAGCGGGCTCTTTCGGGTGGCGATACGCAGGATGCTCATACGGCCATTATCGCCGCTGCAAGCTCCGGGTCACAGCCGTTCCATCTCGGTCTTCAGCCCGGCCACGCAGCGGCGGCTGATTTCCAGCGGCTGCGGGACATCACGCAGCACTGCCTGCACCTGCCCGGCCGGCGTGCGGCGGACTTCCTGCAACCGATCACGGGCGATCAGGCAATTGCGGTGGATGCGGATGAAACGCCCGGAAAACTCGTCTTCCAGCGAGCGCAGCGATTCCTCGATCAGGTCTTCGCCACGCAGGTGGTGCACCACCACGTATTTTTCCTCGGCCTGAAGGTAGAGGATGTCCTCCACCGGCACCAGCCGCAGGCTGCCGCGCAGACGCGCGCACAACGCCCGTCGCGGCTGCGTGGCCGCGGCTGGCGCGGCATTGGCGCGGCCAACAATGAAGGTGCGCGCACGCTCCAGCGCTGCGGCCAGGCGCTCTGCACGCACCGGTTTCATCAGGTAGTCGATCGCCGCCGCTTCAAACGCCGACAAGGCATGGGCGTCATAGGCGGTGCAGAACACCACCGCCGGACGCGGCTCAAACCGCGCCAGATGGCGGGCGACCTCCAGACCGTCGATGCCGGGCATGGCGATATCCAGCAACACCAGATCCGGCTGGGTCTGCGCGCAGACCTGCAGGGCGTCATTGCCGTTGGCGGCCTCGCCAACCACCTCCACCCCCGCCAGCTCGGCCAGCAGCGCGCGCAGGCGCTCGCGTGCCAAGGGCTCGTCATCGGCGATTACTACCTTCACACCACTACCTCACTCACGGCTCCCCAGTCGTGGCGACATGGTAGCCGGGTTCGCTGCAGGCCGCCGTCAACATCCCGGCAACTGCGGAGCAGCTCACAAACCGATCAGACCTGCGTGAAACGGGCCTGCAGCCAGTCGCCCAGCGCATGGATCTCTTCGCCGCAGACCTGGTGGGCCATCTGGTAACGGTGCCATTCCACGCCGAAACCCAGCGTCTTGAGCACCTGTGCACTGTGCTCGGCGATCTGCAGCGGAATCACTGGATCGGCGCTGCCATGGGCCATGAAGATCGGCTGGGCGATGGCCCCATCCACCAACTGCGACGGTGCAGCATCCACTTCCGGCAGATAGGTCGACAAGGCCACCAGGCCGGCGACCGGCTCACGGCGCTTCAGGCCAGCGGACAGGATGATCGCCCCGCCCTGCGAGAAACCGGCCAGGACGATACGGTTGGCCGGAATGCCGCGTGCCTGTTCACGGGCGATCAGCTCCTCCAGCTGCTCCACCGATTCGGCGACACCCTTGGCATCGGCGCGGCTGCGGAAGTCCATGCTGACGATGTCATACCAGGCACGCATCGGCATGCCGTTGTTGATGCTGACCGGGCGCTTGGGCGCATGCGGAAACACGAAGCGGATCGCCGGCCATTGCGGACGCACCAGCTCGGGCACGATAGGCGCGAAATCATGGCCATCGGCACCCAGGCCATGCAGCCAGATCACCGACCATTCCGGCGACGCGCCGGTTTCCTGCTCCACTGTTTCCAGCATGTGCATCACTCCCAAAGACAGGCGGGAATTATGCCTGCCCGGCACAGCCATAGGGACAGCCCTCCCGTTTTGTGGGAGCGGCGTAAGCCGCGAAGCTGGTGGTGCTGCCGGTTGAAGCCAAGCCGGCGACCTGCATGTAGATCACCAGCCAAATGGCGGTGCATTGCTATCGGCTTCGCGGCTCACGCCGCTCCTACAAAAAACCATCCGAAGCCAGCTGTAGGAGCGGCGTAAGCCGCGAAGCTGGTGGTGCTGCCGGTTGAAGCCAAGCCGGCGACCTGCACGTAGATCACAGGCCAAAATGGCGGTTGATTGCTATGGGCTTCGCGGCTTACGCCGCTCCTACAAGAGCCACAGCCTTCAATCCTGCAGCGGTTCCTTCATCGCAGCCGCACGCAACTCGGCTGCACGCAGCAGCACCGGCGGCGGGGCGTTTTCTTCCGGGATACACAGCAGGCCATGCCTGCGCAGCCAGTCACCGGCTTTTCGCGAGGACGTCCATGCTACCACCGGCACTGCCAGCGCCATGCCGATCACCACCGGCGCCATCCACGCCGCCAGCGGCGGCGACACCAGATAGGCGGCCACGCCCATCACCACGCCAAACACGCTCAAACCGCCATAACTGCGCAACAAGGCGCTCACCGAAATACTGCCGTCATCGCGCTGCTGTGCGTCCCAGCCCGAGTCCTTGCCGGCCAGCACTTCGGCCACACCGCGCGACTGCACGTACATCACCACTGGCGCCATCAGTGCCGCCAGCACGGTCTCCAGCAGCATCGAAACAAAAGCGCGGAACGCGCCGCCACAACCGATGCGCTCCTTGCGCGAGGTCAGCATCGCCACATAACCCATCAGCTTGGGCGACAGCAGCGCGATCATGGTCACCACGAATACCCAGAACACCCCATCCTGGTCCAAACCGCGCCAGTAACTCGCCGGTGCCAAGCGCAGATCCAGATGCAGCTCCTCGGCCAGATCGATGCCGCCGTGGATCAGCGGGATGGCGATACCGATCAGCATCAACATCGCCCACATCGGTGCGGTGAAGTAATGGCCGATGCCGATCAACATATGCACGCGATTGACCCAGTGCAGGCCCGGCGTGGCCACGACCTTGGAGTGCTGCAGGTTGCCCTGGCACCAGCGGCGATCACGGATCAGCAGATCGGTCAGGGTCGGCGGGCCTTCCTCGTAGCTGCCATGCAGGTAGGGCACCATGTGCGAGGCCCAGCCACCGCGGCGGATCAGCGCGGCCTCGACAAAGTCATGGCTTAGCACATGACCGCCAAACGGCTTGCGTCCCGGCAGCTCCGGCAAACCGGCCTGCTCGGCAAAGGCCTGGGTGCGGATCACCGCGTTGTGGCCCCAGTAATTGCTTTCCGCACCGTGCCACCAGGCCACGCCATAGGCCATCACCGGCCCGTACACGCGGCCACCAAACTGCTGCATGCGGGCGAAGGCGGTACGGCCCCCGACTACCGCCGGCAGCGACTGGATCAGGCCGACGGTAGGGTGGTTCTCCATCGCCGACACCAGACGCACGATCACATCGCCAGTCATCAAGCTGTCGGCATCGAGGATCAGCATCTGCGGGTAGGCACCTCCGAAGCGGCGCACCCAGTCGGCGATATTGCCGGCCTTGCGGCCCACATTGCTGGCGCGGCGGCGGTAATACAGCCGCTCGGCGCCGCCGGTGGCTTCCACCAGGCGCGCGAATACCTGCTCTTCAGCGCGGCCGATGGCGTCGCGGGTGGTATCGCTGAGCACGTAGAAATCGAAGTGCTCCAGCTGCCCGGTCGCGGCCACCGATTCGTAGATCGCCTGCAGGCCGGCCATCATCCGGCGCGGGTCTTCGTTATAGGTGGGCATCAACAAGGCAGTACGGCTGCGCAGCTGCGGCAGCGGCGTGTCCGGGTAGATGCCTAGCTTGCGGCGGCCACGCAGCAGCGCCTGCAGCCCGGCCAGGCTGCTGACGAAGGACATCGCGATCCAGGCGAACAACAGCACGAACAGGCCCAGCAGGCAGGCTTCGAGCACGTTGATGCCACCGTTGGACAGCACCCGCGCCATCAACCAGGTGGCGAGCAGCGTGGTCAGCGCGGTGCTGCCGAAGACGTACAGCCGGCGCAGGCCGATATTGGCCGGCGCGGTCTTCTGCCGCGGCACATGCAGCTTGCCTGAGCGCAGCGATTGCTCAGGCATGGCCAAGGGGTGTTCGGCCGGGAGCACGGCGATGCCGGCATCCAGTCCATTGTCGGTCCTTACCGTAGAGCTCATCGACCACCCCGCTGCGTGACCTGCAGCCCGTCCTGGCGACACACCTTGCCGTAACGCTGTTTGCTTGCGTGTTGCACCTGAAATCCTTGAAGGAGAAGCCGACCAGCCGGGAAAACTAGAAGAACCAACTTAAACCTGCGGCAAACGAAGCCTGCCGGTCACGATGCGGGAGCCCCCTCGAACCACCTCGCTGCAGGTGCCAACCTGGCCACCCAGGCCGCTACGGGCCCAACCGCCGCAATCCCTTGACGGCATCGGCGACGGGGGAATTATCCATCATCAAATCGACAGGTACACCTGCGCCAGTCACTTTGACCGTGGCCCGGGACGAATGGGAGGCTCGCGGGAAGCACCCGTAGCGCAGGGGACGCGCGTGCCACAGGGCCGCGTCAAACCGTTGCAGTTGCACCTGTTCCGCGCGAGCGGGCGCCACCTGACGAGCAGAACCGCACGATCGACAGACCCGGGGCCCGGCCGCCCGAGGGAATCCCGCGGCCCCACTCAGGCATCAGGAATCGGGACGCAGGACGCCGCGCGTGCATCACGGATATCCGTTCATATCCAATGGCATCGCCGCATGGAACGACTTGCCTGGCCGCAGGCAACCGAATCCAGCTGTATCGACCAGCGGTGAACAGGGCGCAATCATGCGCACGCAGAACCCAGGCTAAATCCGGCCCTGCACACAACGCGATCACAACATTGCGCTCACCTGCCGCAAACCCGGCATTGCGCAGTCTGGACCTGTCTGCAGCGAGGCAGCCGTTTCCGGAGACCGTTCGTGGACCGCAACCGTGTTGAAGGCACCAAACACGAAATCAAAGGTGCCATCAAGGAAGCTGCCGGGAAGATGACAGGCAACAAAGCCCAGCAGATGGCCGGCAACATGGAGAGGAATGCTGGAAAAGCACAAAAGGCAATGAGCAAGGCTGCAGATGAGGTAAAGCATCGACATTCATGACGACCGCATCACCCCGCAAGAACTGCTCCCGCAACGCACATAACCGGAGCCCGTAATACCCGGCAACACTGTGCAGTTCCAATGGCGCGACCGTGTGGAAGCCGGCCGCGCCATTACAACACCCTCACATCAATGCGGACGTTCGGACAGCAGACCGATGCGACGGAACCACATTTCCAGCGGCACGGTCACCAGCGGCGGCACCGCCGCTACCAGCGCCAGCAACATCGCCCACAGCGGCCAACGCAGCTTGATCCACGCATACAGGGTTACGACGACGTAGAACACGAAGGCCAGGCCATGCAGGCGGCCGAACAGCCATACACCCAGCTCGGTGGTGCCGGTGCCGTATTTGAGCAGCATGCCGATCAGCAGACCGGCCCAGGTGACACCTTCAATCAGTGCGGCGGCGGCAAACAACTTGCCGGCGGGGGTCATTGGTTTGGCAGACATCGGTTCCATCAGCGGTTCGAAAGAACCGCGATTGTAGGCGAGAATGCGTCGCATCCGCGCGACTCAGATCCAGCCCCGTCGATTGAACCACAGCAGCGGCACCACGATGCTCAAGCCCACGGCGGCCAGCGCGATGGCGTAGCCGTAATGCCAATGCAGTTCCGGCATCGAGGCGAAGTTCATGCCCCACACCCCAACCAGCACGGTTGGCGGAATACCGACCACCGAGGCCACCGCCATCACCTTCATCACCTCGTTCTGGTCCATGTTGATCAGGCCGAGCACACTGTCCAGCAGGAACTCGTTGCGGTCGCCCAGTTGCTGCTCGAACTCGCTCAGCGAGGTCAGGTCCTTGACCACCAGCTTGATGCGTTTGGGCGCATCCGTACCAAACCAATCCGGCGTGGCTTCATCCAGATAGCTCATCATCCGCAGCATGCCGTGCAAGGTGTTGTGCAGCGCGCCGATGCGCCGCCCCATCATGCCCACCTCGTGCAGCATCTGTTCCAGCCGTCGTGAGGCACGCTTGCCCTTTGGGTGATTGAAGGCCTGGCGTGAGAACTCGCTCATCGTGCTTTCCAGCGATTCGAGCAGATCGGCCAGGCGATCGACGATGTGTTCGATCATGCGCAGGAACAGATCGGCCGAGCCGTGGCAGGGGTGCTTGCCCAGCTCCGCTTCCACGCCTTCCAGCGCGTCGATGCGGTGCTCGCGCTGCACCACCAATGCATTGGGTGCGACCACGAAGCCCAGCGGCCCGACCACGTGCTCCACCTCGTACTGGAAGCGCGGCAGGTTCAGCACCAAGGCCTCACCTTCAACGCGCACCCGGCTGCTGAACTCGATTTCACTGATGCCGGCACGGTCGGGAATAACGAAGCCCACCTGCGCCGAGGCCTGCGCCAGCTCCTCGGGCGTTGGCTGGCACAGGTCCACCCACAGCGAGGTGGGTGCCGTGCCGCCGGCTGCGGTAGCGAGGGTGCGGCATTGGAGCATGGTGTGATTCCGCATCTGGACCAGCGCTCATCCTCGTCTGCAGCGCACGCCGAGTAAAGCCACTAGCAGCTCAGTCCAGCGCCTGCGCGGCGTACCAGTCCGCATACGGCGTGTTCCTGGCCAGATGACGGTTGAAGTCCGGCGCGCCGTCCTGCCACCACACCGGGCCGCGCTCCCCAAGGCCGCGTTTGGCCGCATCCACTGCCGCCCCGGCCTTGGCCAGCAGTTGCCGGTCACCTGAACGCCGCGCCGCGCCGACTTCCCGCCGCGCGGTCATCAGCTGGCTCACCAACGACGCCCGCAGCTGTTCGGGCAGGCCTGGATTGCTGGCCCGCCACAGCCGCCCGCGGACCACCAGATAGCGGCCATCGGGCGTACGCAATGGTGCCTCGGCCATCCCACAGCTCCGTCAATCACGGGCGGAGCAGTATCCCACCTGCATACGGTTGCAAAGCGCGCCCGCCTTCACGCAAGCTCGCCATTCCTTCAACCACCAGTCCAGCCATGCAAGACAACATCATCCAGATCATCCCCGCCGACGGCTGGGTAGCCGTGTTCGAAGAAGCCGGCGACGAAAGCGCGCAGAGCCTGGTGTGCTTTGCGGTAGTGGAAGAAGCCGGCAAGCGCGCCGTGCGCCCGATGCTGGCCAACGGCAAGCAGATCAGCTTCGCCGACACCCTGCCCAACTTCGTCCGCGTCGAAGAAGCCGACGCCTTCGAAGAAGAGGATGAAGACGAAGAGGACGAGGAAGAAGAAGACGAAGAAGAGGAGGAGGAAGAAGAGGCCTGAGCCGCTTCTTCCAACTCTGCTTCGACGACCTTGTGGGAGCGGTGTGAACCGCGAAGCTGATGGCGCCTCAGGCCATTGGCTTCGCGGCGAACGTCGCTCCTGCAGGCACGCTTCAGGCATTACCCGCAACTGCGAATTCGCCAGTCCGGCAACTGCTAGTGCTTGTGCGATGCACGGCCTGAGCCCGATTTCTTCCCGCCGCCATCCTGCTTGTTAACCGTCGCCCAGGCGATGCGCTCGGCGTCAGCTTTCGAACGCCCCTGCTTACGCTCGCTTTCCTCGATGTGTGCGGCCTGCCGCTTCTGCTTGCCTGTATAGGCGCTCTTGTCACCCTGCGTCATCGTCATGCTCCGCTGTGGAATGAATCGACGCTAGGCGTGCCAGCGTAAGCATCACGTGCATATTGGTGAAGCCCTCCCCTGCATTCATCCGCTGCTTCAGCTCGCGGTGACGTAGTTGAATACCGGGCGTTCGCGTGCAGCTAACAACAAAGGCGCACGACGCTAACTCCCTGCTTGCTAGGGTCGACATGGACCGGTGCGAAGCTGGTCCTTGTCCCAACCAAAGGAGCATCGTGATGAAACACCTGCACCTGCGGAGTGTGTTGTTGATTGCCGTAACGCTACCCACCTGTACGCCGGTAGCCACCGCTGGCGCGCCAGCCGCACAGGAAAGCCCACCAGCAGCAGCGCTGGCCCAAGGTGCCGCCGATCAACCCGGCAGCGACGCGTGGATCACCCGAGAAATCAAGGAAAGACTATCCAGCGCAGCAGACATGCCGGGCATGGAAATCCACGTGGAAACACGCGGCGGCATGGTCTCCCTGAGTGGCCAGGTGGCAAGCCAGGCAGATGCTGACCGCATGGTCAATATCGCGCGCACGGTGGACGGCGTCATCAGTGTCGACGACACCCGGCTGATCATCGGCGGCAAACCGTCGCAGTAAGCACAACGGCCACTGCACGATACAAACATACACAGCGCGCCGAAGCCGGAGCACATGCGTGGGCGAAGCGCTGGTTGCAGAACAATGGTGGCAAAGCGACGTCGACACGGAACAACGTCGTTGAGCCGCGGGCGCGCATCCTTCAAGAGTGCCGAGCCATGCTCGGCTGAGGCTTTGCCGGGAAGGCCCCTGCCCCGCCAAGCGAGGGCCAAAACCCCCCCCCAAAAGCCGAAGGCAAGGGGGGGGTGGGGGGGGGGTTGG
>NZ_JBRREC010000133.1:0-8844 GCF_056760015.1 Stenotrophomonas sp. STEN029
CCCGCGGGCCCTCCCCCCCGCTGCTCCCCAAGCCCGTCGGGGGGGTGGGGGGGGGGGGCGGTGGGGGGGGTGGGGCGCCCCCGCCGCGGGGGCCCCCCCCCCCCACCGCAATTGATCCGCGTCTACACATTGTCTGCACGCTGCGCTCACCGTTCTCTACATCGAATCGGCGATGGTCAGTTGCTCCAAAGCAACAAGCAGGCAATGGCATGCGCAATCACCGCTTCATTCTCGCACTTGCTCCGTGCGCACTCTCACTCGCTCTGGTCCACGCGCAGGCCGCGCACGCCGCTGAAGGCGATCCGCGCTTCACCCTGCGGCTGGGCGCGATGAACATCGATACCGACAACACCATCCGCGGCAGCACCAATGTTGCCGGCCAGGGCGTGGATCTGTCGGAGGACTTCAGCCTGGGCGGCAAGGAATGGGAGCCACGCATCGATGGCCTGTTCCGCATCAGCGACCGCCAGCGCTTGATCTTCGATTACTTCAAGTACGACAAGGACCGCCGCGAGACGCTGGACGAAGGCATCAGCTGGGGTGACACCACGGTACCCGCAGGCAGCTTCGTGAAGGGCGAGTTGAAGTACCAGGTCGCAACGTTGGTCTACGACTACTCGGTGGTCGATGGTGATCGTTTCGATTTCGGCCTGCAGCTCGGCGCCGAATACGCAAAGATCAGCGCCGATGCTTACGCCGATGTAGGCGATGTCTACCAGGGCCGCTTCCTCAACGAGAAAGCCGATGGCATCGCGCCGGTGGTTGGCGCACGCCTGACCTTCACCCCCTCGGAGAACTGGCTGATCAACCTGCAGGGCCAGTACCTCAACACACGCTGGGGCAACTTCGATGACTACGAAGGCGACCTGAGCCGTGCCAACGCGATCGTGCAGTACAACGTCAACAAGAACTTCGGCATCTTCGCCGGCTATGACTGGTTCAAGCTGGATGTTGACCAGAAAGGCAGTGACGGCGTGATCGGCCTGAAACAGGAATTCAAGGGTCCGGTTGCGGGTGTGAGTTTGTCGTTCTAGGTCTGCATGCGGACTATCACTACAGGGGCGGCAAACTTGTAGGAGCGGCGTAAGCCGCGAAGCTCGCATGCCATCCGACCCTGCGATTGCCTGCAACTGCAATCATGCAATTGCAGATGGACCTTGTACTGCAGGATGGTCAGCTTCGCGGCTTACGCCGCTCCTACAACAAAACGCCCGCTCCCAAATGGCGCATGTCACCGCTTGGCACACACAAAAGAAAAGGGCCGCTATGCGGCCCTTTTCAATCTGCGATTACTTCTTCTTCGGGATATACAGATCGGTGATGGTGCCGTCGTAGATCTCCGAGGCCATCGCTACCGACTCGCTCAGGGTCGGGTGTGCGTGGATGGTGTGGCCGATGTCTTCGGCCTCCGCACCCATTTCGATAGCCAGGCCAATTTCGGCCAGCAACTCACCGGCATGCACGCCGACGATGGCACCACCGATCACGCGGTGGGTTTCCTCGTCGAAGATCAGCTTGGTGAAGCCTTCGGTGCGACCAATACCAATCGCGCGACCGCTGGCCGCCCATGGGAACTTGGCCACGCCAACCTTCAAGCCCTTGGCCTTGGCCTCGGTCTCGGTGACACCAACCCAGGCGATTTCCGGATTGGTGTAAGCCACCGACGGAATCACCCGTGCCACCCACTCCTTCTTCTCGCCGAAGGCAACTTCGGCCGCCAGCTTGCCTTCGTGCGTGGCCTTGTGCGCCAGCATCGGGTTACCGACGATGTCGCCGATGGCGAAGATGTGCGGCACATTGGTGCGCATCTGCCGGTCAACCGGAATGAAGCCACGGTCGGTGACTTCGACGCCAGCCTTGTCGGCATCGATCTTCTTGCCGTTGGCCGAACGGCCGACGGCAACCAGCACGCGATCAAACGTGCCGCTTTCCATCGCCGGCTTCTCGCCTTCGGTGGCGGCGTCGAAGGTCACGGTGATGCCCTTGGCATCGGCGCTGACGCCGGACGCCTTGGTCTTCAGATGGACCTCGATGCCCTGCTTCTTCAAACGATCAGCCAGTGGCTTGACCAGGTCCTTGTCGGCGCCCGGCATCAGCTGGTCCATGAACTCGACCACGGTCACCTTGGAACCCAGGGCGCTGTACACGGTGGCCATTTCCAGGCCGATGATGCCGCCACCCACAACCAGCAGCGAACCCGGCACTTCAGCCAGTTCCAGTGCGTCGGTGGAGTCCATCACGCGCTTGTCTTCCCACGGGAAGTTCGGCAGCTTCACCGCCTGCGAACCGGCGGCGATGATGCACTGCTCGAAGCGCAGCAGCTGGGTCTTGCCGTCGTCGCCGACGATTTCCAGCTCATTGGCCGAGATGAACTTGGCCAGGCCATGCACGGTGCGGATCTTGCGCTGCTTGGCCATGCCGGCCAGGCCCTTGGTCAGCTGACCGACGACCTTTTCCTTGTAGCCGCGCAGCTTGTCCAGGCTGATCTTCGGTGCGCCGTATTCGATGCCCAGTTCGTCGGCATGCGCGGCGTGGTCGATGATTTCAGCGGCGTGCAGCAGCGCCTTGGACGGGATGCAGCCGACGTTGAGGCAGACGCCGCCGAGGCTGGCGTAACGCTCGATCAACACGGTATCCATGCCCAGGTCGGCAGCACGGAAGGCAGCGGTATAGCCGCCCGGGCCTGCGCCCAGCACCACGATGCGGCACTCGATGTCGGCGGTGCGGCCGCTGGACGGCAGCGCCTTGGCGGCGACCGCAGGATCCGGCGCGCGGTGCGACGGGGTCACCGGCGGCTTGCTGCCCGGGGCCGCCTTGGCGGCAGCAGGTGCGGCGCCGGCAGCGCCTTCCAGCACCACCACCACGTCGCCGACCGACAGTTTGTCGTCCAGCTTGACCTTGATTTCCTTGACCACGCCATCGACCGACGAAGGCACTTCCAGCGTGGCCTTGTCCGATTCCAGCGTGACCAGGCCCTGGTCCTTCTTCACCGTGTCGCCGACGGCGACCAGGATCTCGATCACCGGCACGTTCTGGTAATCACCGATGTCCGGCACCTTGACCTCGATCGGGCCGGATGCGGCTGGCGCAGCAGCAACCGGCGCGCTGACGGCTGCCGGAGCGGCGGCAGCGGCAGGCTGTGCAGCCGGCGCAGGTGCGGCGGCAGGTGCCGGAGCTGCGACCGGGGCAGCACCCTCGCCTTCGGCTTCCAGGATCACCACCACATCGCCCTCGGACAGCTTGTCGTCGAGCTTGACCTTGATTTCCTTGACCACACCCGCAGCCGAGGACGGCACTTCCAGCGTGGCCTTGTCCGACTCCAGCGTGACCAGACCCTGGTCCTTCTTCACCGTGTCGCCCACGGCCACCAGAATCTCGATCACCGGCACGTCGTTGTAGTCACCAATGTCCGGAACCTTGATTTCAATCGTCGCCATTGTTTTCTCCTGTGGGCTCAGCCGGCTTCGCCGACGAACCGGTCATGCATCTTGTCGAGCGCGCGTTCGATGTTGGCGTAACGCTTCTCGTATTTTTTGTCTTTGCTATGGGCCAGCTCGATCAGCAGCGCCGCCTGTTCCTGCAGCGCTTCAAGCTGGCCGCAGGCCGGCCGCTGACCGCTGTAACGCTCGCCGTTGACGGTGAAGGACAGCACCTCGCCATCGGTGACCGGCGCCCGCGCCGCCACTTCGGACGACGCCAGGGCCCTGCCCCAAACCTCGACCAGGCGTTGCGCCAGTGCATCGGGCAACGGCGCCTGGGCGAACTCGGGCTCCTGGTCCAGCTGCAGGTTGACGCCACCGCGACCGCCGGTGGTGTTCCAGCTGTAGATGCGCCTGTCGGCCGAGCCGGACAGCACCATCCACTGCCCGTTGGCGGCATCGCGGCGCAGCAGCACCTGCGACTCCACCCCACGTGCCGGCAGCACCAGCAGCGACAGGCCGTCTTCGGCCTGGCCGCCCAGCAGACTGGTCGCCGCCTGGCCGTAGTTGCCCACCGCCGGCGGCCAACCCTCACCGACCACCGGCAGGCACTGGCTGGCGGCCAGTGCCGGGCCCGCCAGGGTGGCCAGCACCAGCGTCAGCAGGGCGCATCGCGGCGCCACTGGCATCACAGCAGCACGCGCCGCATGTCGGCCAGCACCTGCGACAGGTAGGTGGTGAAACGGGCCGCCAGGGCGCCGTCGATGACGCGGTGGTCGTAGCTCAGCGACAGCGGCAGCATCAGCTTCGGGGCGAATTCCTTGCCATTCCAGACCGGCTGGATGGACGACTTGGAGACGCCGAGGATGGCCACTTCCGGCGCATTCACGATAGGGGTGAAGGCGGTGCCGCCAATGCCACCCAGCGAGCTGATCGAGAAGCAGCCGCCGCTCATGTCGGCCGGGCCGAGCTTGCCGTCACGTGCCTTCTTGGCCAGTTCGCCGGTTTCCTGGGCGATCTGCACCACGCCCTTCTTATCGACGTCACGGATCACCGGCACGACCAGGCCGTTCGGCGTATCGGCGGCAAAGCCGATGTTGAAGTACTTCTTCAGGGTCAGGTTCTCGCCGCTGGCGTCCAGCGAGGCGTTGAACTCGGGGAACTGCTTGAGCGCGGCGGCGCTGGCCTTGATCAGGAAGGCGAGCATGGTCAGCTTGATGCCGGCCTTCTCGTTTTCCTTGTTCAGGGCCACGCGCAGGCCTTCCAGATCGGTGATGTCAGCCTGCTCGAACTGGGTGACGTGCGGGATCATCGCCCAGTTGCGGGCCAGGTTGGCGCCGGAGATCTTCTTGATGCGCGACAGCTGCACCACTTCGGTCTCGCCGAACTTGCTGAAGTCGACCTTCGGCCACGGCAGCAGGTTCAGGCCGCCGCCGACCGCCGCCGGGGCGCCAGCGCTGGCAGCAACGCCGCCGGACAGCGCGCCCTTGACGAACTTCTGCACGTCGCCCTTGGTGATGCGGCCGCCCTTCTCCGTACCCTTGACCTGCTGCAGGTCCACGCCCAGTTCACGGGCGAACACGCGCACGGCCGGGCTGGCATACGGCACATTGGCCGGCAGCACGCCTTCGGCGTTGAACTGCACCGGCGGGGTGGCCGGCTTGCTGGTGGTGACCACGTCTTCCTGGGCGATTTCGCGCTGGGCCAGCTTGTCGGCGACCGGGGCAACCGCCACCGGCTCGACCTTGGTGCCAGTCTCGACAGCGGCTTCGACCTTGGCAGGGGCTGCCGGAGCGGCAGCGGCGGCAGGCTTGGCGGCCTCTTCGCTGACTTCGATCAGGGCCACGACCTTGCCCTCGGACAGGCCGTCGCCAACCTTGACCTTAAGCTCCTTGACCACACCGGCGTAGGCTGACGGCACTTCCATCGTCGCCTTGTCCGATTCCAGCGTGACCAGCCCCTGGTCCTTCTTGACCGTATCGCCAACCGCGACCAGCACTTCGATCACCGGAATGTCGCTGTAGTCACCGATATCGGGGACAAGTGCTTCCTTGATTTCGGCCATGAACTACTCCAGCAACAAATGAGGGAATCCCCTATTGTGGCGTTAGCGGGCCGCAGCGCCAACCGCTACAAGCGAATTCGCCTGCGTATGTCCCCGGACAAGGCCACGCCACGCGCGCCGTGACGGCCGGAATTTCGGCTCAACGCCCTGCTTTGCGACGTGTCGGCTGTCTTGCCTGTCCTAGTCGGCCAAACCATTGGTTGCAGGCGATACCACCGCATTCGGCGCATTCAACCACGGTTGCAGCGCCTGCCACTGCCCAGTCAGGCGCTGCAGTGACCACGCCGCATTGGCCGGACTGGTCGATGGCAGGGCCAGCACCGGTAGCGCAGCCGCCAAAGGCGGCAAAGCCGGTGCGATCCATCGCTGGAACGCAGTGTGTGCCGCAGCGCCATTACAGGCGATTGCCCGCAGCTGCGGCAGGTCGGCCAACAGCTCCGCAATGCGATTGGGCACTTCGCTGCCACGGACGATGGCTGTATCCAGGCTGCCGGCGCGCTGGCACTGCCCGATCACATCCCACAAGCCGACACCGGCCTGCTGCAGGCAGTGCAATCGTTGCGCATACGCAAGCTGCGCGTCGAAGCCGCACAGCGCCGCCATCACCGGCCAGAAGCGATTGCGCGGATGCGCGTAATAACGTGCTTCGTGCAGCAATACCGCACCCGGCATCGAGCCCAGCACCAATACACGACACGCTGCAGTCACCTGCGCGGGCAAGCCCTGCAATACATCAGCACTCATCACATGCTCCACAAGATCGTGAACGGAATTTCTCTGCGAAACATCGTGCGCATGGGATCTCCCCGATTTTTCGCTGAACGCAAAGGCACTGAAATATCCCCGCGTTTAGAGCGATTCATCTTGCCATCGTTAGGGTGACCTCGCCCCGCAACGAGGGCCTTGATAACAACGTAGTCCCGATCGCAACACGAGGAGTTACTCATGCGTTCCATCAAAATTCTCAGCCTTGCCACCCTCGGCGCACTTGCGCTGTCTTCCACCGCCTTCGCACAGGATGGCAATGGCGATACCGCATCCGGCAAGCATTTTGCCGTGGTTGGTGGCATCAGCCTGCTGCAGCCGAAGAACGATCCGATCGGCGGCGTTGGCAAGGTCGATGGCGGCCCGGCACCGACGATCAGCGCCAGCTACTACTTCAACGACAACTTCGCCGTTGAGCTGTGGGGTGCCGCTGACAAGTTCGATCACCGCGTGCGCACCGACGGTGGCGCCAAGGTCGGCAGCGTCGAGCAGCAGCCGCTTGCACTGAGCGCGCAGTACCACTTCGGCCAGGCGGACAACGTGTTCCGTCCGTTCGTCGGCCTGGGTTACTACGAGTCGAACTTCAGCAACGAGAAGATCGACGGCCTGAGCAGCACCGGCAACCACGTTGGTGTGGGTACCGCCAAGGGCGCGATCGGCACCGTCGGCGTTGACATGAACATCAACTCGACCTGGTTTGCCCGCGCCGATGCGCGCTACATGCACGCACGTCCTGACCTGCGCGTCGCTGGCCAGAACGCTGGCGAGCTGAAGCTGGATCCGTGGACCGTTGGCTTCGGCCTGGGTGCACGCTTCTAAGCGACAACGTTCCTGGCAGTACCGTTGTAGATTCAATGCAGTGCTTGTAAATGAAACACGGGCCGTTCGCGGCCCGTGTTTTTTTTGGAACGTAGCTGATCGCTACCACAGCAGAAGCAAGAGCTACCCCTCCCCAACCCTCCCCGGCCCCTTCGGGGCAAGGGAGGGAGTGATCATGGGCTGCCGTCATCACTCCATTGCAGCGCCAGGTAGTCGAAGTTGTGCTGCAGCCGCGGCTTGACCACGTCGAAGAACGGCGACACATCGAAGTCGCGCGGCGTGTACAGGCTGTAGTTGCGGATGTGCAGGATCTCCTGCGACTGCTCGGCGCCGCCCACCTGCGCCAGCACCGTCTCGATCTCCGGCAGGATCGGGTAGCGGATCGATTCGAAGGCCTGCGCCAGCAGGGTTGAACAGATCGCCTTGGTTGGCTCGCCACTGCCCAATGCAATCAGGCGCCGGCGCATATGCCCCGGCACCGGCGGCTGCCGGATCAGGAATCGCGCCAGATCGAAGACATTCTTCAGGTCATAGCTATAGCCCAGGCGTGCGCGCATGAAGCCGACCAGTTGATCCACCACTGCCGGTGACAGGCCTTGCGGACGGCAGATACGGGTGTGCTGGTTGGCGAATTCGGTCAACGGGATGCGGCGTACGCCCTGCTCCACATCGACATCAATCAGCATTGGCTGCGCTTTGCCGCCTTCGAGCAGCGGCTCTTCGCCGATATACAGCGCCGCATGCGACCAGGTGGACTGGCTCAGGTATTTGATGGCGGTGGAGAAGCGGCTATTGCCCTCCACCAGCAGCACATCGCCACGACGCAGCGTGCGCAGCAGCATTGCGGGGTCGCTGGTCGACGGCCGCATCTGGTTGGCGCGTGGCTGCGCCAGGAAGTGCGCCAAGCGGCGCCCGAAGAACTGCAGCACACCCATCAAGCGTCTCCGTATCTGCTTGCATCAGACTAGCCGGGACAGCCTCCGCCTGCCATCGGATACAGGCTCAGCGCGGACTACGATCAAACTGCCGATAGCGTTGATGGTGACGAACCCGGCGCCGCAGCAGCCAGGCGTACATGCCTGCATAACCGAGCAGCAGCGCCGCCATCGCCAGCAGGCCGGCATGGCTGAGCCAGCCCGAGTCCGGCCACGGCACGCCGTTCACCGATGCCTGCCAGCCCTGTACCACGCCGGCGACCACACGCACGACGATCATCGCGGTCAACGCCAGCACCAGCCAGGTATTGGGCTTGTAATGCAGCGCCTCCGGACCGGCCTCGAAGCGGGTCAGGTAGTGGCCGAGCACGCCGACCAACAGACCGGCCAGCCAACCAAGTGCCGCGTAGGACCAGGCGCCAGCCCACCAGAACCCGGCGATGCCGACGAACACCGCGAACAGACAGGTGGATACCAATGTCGCCCAGAAATTGAAGGTGATCAGCCAGGGCCGCGCCTGTCGGCGCGCGCCACCACTGCGAACGCGCTGCCACAGTGACAGCGGCATCAGCAGCAACATGATCGCGACGAACACCAGTATCGCCAGCGGCACAGCGAGGAGCACAGGCATGGGGATTGATCCGGGGATAGTGGCCCAGAGATTACGCCATGCCAGATACCGGTAGTGCCGAGCCATGCTCGGCAGAGGACTTACCGGCATTCCCGACCAGTAGTGCCGAGCCATGCTCGGCAGAGGCTTTACCAAGGTCCCAAACCTGTAGGAGCGGCGTAAGCCGCGAAGCAAGCGCACTTTCGGATCGCAATGTCGCGAGCTCCGGTG
>NZ_JBRREC010000134.1:0-8842 GCF_056760015.1 Stenotrophomonas sp. STEN029
TGGGGGCCCGCCGCCCGCCGGCCATGTGTTTCTCGCCCCCTCCCCCGCCCACCTGCCCTCTTTGTGGGGGCGGGGCGCGGGGCCCCCGCCGCTCCTACAATCTGCTTATCGGTAACGCCGCTGCCGAGCATGGCTCGGCACTACCTTTGAAGGCATCGGCGGTAACGGCTGTCTACGCGGTTGGCAAACCACTCGGTGGTCAGTTCGCGGGTGATCTTGGGGCTGTCCAGGCGAATGCCGGGAATCAAGGCACGCGGCACGGCCTTCCCGGCGCGTGCATCCGCCATGGCGAACACCTGCGAGTGCAGCGCGCTACCACTGAAATCCAGGCGATCCGACAGCGCAAGCGCGCGCCGTATCTCACGCTCATCCATACCCAGTCGCGGCGCCAGCCTGCGCACCGCCAGTTCGGTCTGGCCTGGCTTGTCGATGGGCGCATCCGGCACCAGCAGATCGCCATCCAGCGCGAGCGAAACACCGGTCAGGCTGCTCACCGCGCTCTGGAACGCCGCATTGCGACTGGCGTAACGGCCCGCGTTGTAATCAGCGAAACGATGCACCTTCTGCGTATAGGGCGTCTGGTAGTCGAGCAGATGGGCGATGCCGAAGTACACGCCGCCGCGCCGGGTGAATACTTCATCGCGGATGCTGCGCGACACCGGATAGGGGTAGTTCTGTGCATTGGCCTGCGCAAACGGAATGCTTACCTGCATCGCGCCGCCGGTCTGCACGGGATTCTTGCCGGCAAACAAGCGCTGCCCCATCGGCACGCGGCCAATGATCTCCTCGTACAACTCACTCAGGTCCCGTTCGCTGCGCACCCGCGCCAACTGCTCACCGTAGCTGCGCCCGTCGCCGCCCTTCACCTTCAGGCCGGCATCCACCAGTAGTTTGGGAATGTGGATGGCAGCGGCACGGCGGTCTATTTCGCCCCGGGCAATCCGCGGCAGATTGGGTACGTCGGGATTGGCGCGATAGCCAGATTCCTGTTCGATCACCGCCAAGGTCGCGCAGATGTTCTCGACCGACGCCTCGATGCGTTGCGCCTCGAAGGCCACGCGGATATCACTTGCCCAGCCCATGCGGTCATCGACGGTCGCCGGAATACGCCGCACGACCTCATCGCGCACCTGCGTTGCCGATGGGCCCGGCGCAGGCAATGGCACGGTACTGCAGGACGCCAGCGCCAAGGCCGCAAACAGGCCCAGCACGGCCTTCGTCCCGACTCCGCTGAACCACCAAGCGGAAGCCGTGCGCGTGCTGCGCCAACCATCGCATATCGCCTGCCTGCCCATATACTTCGCACCCTCGCCTGTCCAATTCGTCGAACGTGGCTTGACCCTTGAGCGCCACCGCTGAACAGTACTTCCCGCTTGTAGTCCCCGCCACCTCCCTGCTGCTGGGACTGGCGCTGCTGGCCGGTTGGCGTTCATTACGCCACCACCGCTACCTGTTGTGGCTGGCGGCCGGCTATATCTGCACTGCCTTTCCGCTGGCCGCACAGATCCTGATGGACAACACCCGGCTGGCGACCTGGTCGGTGCTGACCGGCGCCTTGTACTGTGCGGGCAGCTGGGCCACCGCGCAGGGCTTTGCGGTCAGATCCGGTGGCAGAGTGCCGGTACCGGCCGCGCTGGCCATCAGCCTGCTCACCCTGTTCGCATTGTTCTGCTTCTCCAGGCTCAGCGACGTGCTGGGCGCACGCATCGTTTTCCTCAACCTAGGCATGGGGCTGCTGCTCGCCCTGGCACTGCCGGCACTGTTTGGCCGCGAGCAACCGGACACGCTCTTCGAGCGCCTGCTGCGCAGGACCTATCTGCTGCTGGTGGCATACGCGATCCTGCGTCCGCTGCTGGCCTGGTTGCTGGCCGGCTGGTTCACCAGCAGCGGCTTGCCGCGTTCCGGCCTGTGGCTGTGGATGCTGGCCTTCAACCTGCTGCTCAACCTGTGGCTGCTGTTCCTGCTGCTGGGTGGGCTGGCCCAGCAACTGATGGGAGAGCTGCGCCATGAGCGCAACCATGATCCGCTCACCCTGCTGCTCAACCGCCGCGCCTTCTTCGAGATCGCCAACCAGCGCCTGCAACACGGCCCCGCCAACCAGTGGGCATTGCTTGCCTGCGATGTCGATCATTTCAAGCAGGTCAATGACACCTGGGGCCATGCCGCCGGCGACAACGTGCTGCGGCAGGTCGGTGTGCTGCTGCAGCAGATGACCCGCCCGGGCGATCTGGTCGCGCGCTTCGGCGGCGAGGAATTCGTGCTGCTGTTGCGCTGCGCTGATCTGGCCACCGCTGCCCGCGTCGCCGAACGCATACGTACTGGCATCAGCGAGATGCACTGCTCACCGGCGAAGCAGACCATCACCGCCAGCTTTGGCGTCACCATGGTGGCGGCAACGGATGATCTGGAAAGCGCCTTGGAGCGCGCCGACCTGGCCGTGTATCAGGCCAAGCGCGAAGGACGCAACCGGGTGATTGCCAGCCCATCGCAGGGCGGCACTGACAGTATCCACCTGATCCATCACTCTTCACTTTGACCCACGACTCCACGCCACAGATCGCACAGCCACGCCATGTCATCCACGGCATGCGTCCAGCGCCGGGAGCAACCAGCGAGCCACCGAACACACCGGCTTTGCGCTAGGCTTGCCTTTCTTTCTGACCGCGTATTCCCGTGAAAACTGTTCACGCCACCCGCTACATCACCCCGCTGCGCGAAGGCGGTTCACTGCCAGCGGTGATCGAAGCCGACGACGATGGCATGTACGTCATCAAGTTCCGCGGTGCCGGCCAAGGCCCCAAGGCGCTGATCGCCGAGCTGGTGGTTGGTCGGCTTGCACAGGCACTGGGCCTGCCGATGCCGGACATCGTCCTGGTCGAACTGGACCGCGAGTTCGCCCGTACCGAGCCCGACCCGGAGATCCAGGACCTGATCCGCGCCAGCGAGGGTACCAACCTCGGCAGCGACTACCTGCCCGGCGCGATCAACTACGATCCTGCGGCGATGCAACCGGATGCCGAACTGGCCTCGCGCATCGTCTGGTTTGATGCGTACACCAGCAACGTGGACCGCACCGCACGCAACCCCAACCTGATGGTCTGGCACCGCAAGCTCTATCTTATCGATCACGGCGCGGCGCTGTACTTCCACCACGACTGGGAGAACGCCGGCGAGGCCTGTGCCAAGCCTTTCGCGTTGATCAAGGACCACGTGCTGCTGCCGTTCGCCAGCCGCATCGCCGACGCCGACGCTGCGCTGGCTCCCTTGCTGACCGACGCGGTCATCGACGGCATCGTCGCGCAGATTCCAGACAGCTGGCTGCAGAATGAGCCCGCCTTTGCCGATGCGACCGCCTACCGTTCTGCTTACGCCAGCTATTTGAAGCGCCGCCTGCAATTGCGCGAAGCCTTCGTACAGGAGGCCATCCGTGCCCACGCTGCACACCTATGATTACGCCATCATCCGCGTCGTACCGCGGGTGGAGCGCGAAGAATTCATCAACGTCGGCGTGATCGTCTCCTGCCCCAGCGCAGGGCACCTGCAGGCCGCCATCGAGATCGATGTCGCGCGGTTGCAGGCGTTTGCACCGCAACTTGATCTGGCTGGTGTGCAGCCGTGGCTGGATGCCATCGTCGCGATCTGCCGTGGTGAGCCAGGTGCCGGGCCGATCGCACAACTGCCACCGCGCGCCCGCTTCCACTTCCTGACCGCCAAGCGCAGCTCGGTGGTGCAGACCTCGGTCACCCACGTAGGCCGCACAGCCAACCCCGCCGGCATCGTCGAGCACCTGCTTGAACGCATGGTGCGTACGCCGCGCTGAGTCACCGCCCGGGACGCGGTGCCAATCGCACCTGCAGAGCCTAGCCATGCTCGGCAGATGCGTTCCCTGTAGTGCCGAGCATGGCTCGGCACTACGGAGCTCGCCTCACCGACAGGCTGGCGCATCACTCGATATCGACCAGCTCCCTGGCGACGTCGCGGAGGCTGAACTTCTGCACCTTGCCCGTCGCCGTGCGCGGCAGCGGACCGAAGACAAAGCGCCGCGGCAGCTTGAAGCTGGCCAGATGCTGCCGGCAATGCGCCAACGCCTCGGCCGATTCCAGATGCGAGGTTTCTTTCAACTCGACAAAGGCACAAGGCGTTTCGCCCCACTTCGGATCCGGGCGCGCGACCACCGCAGCCGCCAATACCGCAGGATGCCGGCACAGCACATCTTCCACCTCCAGCGAGGAGATGTTCTCGCCACCGGAGATGATCACATCCTTGGAGCGATCGCGGATCTTCACCGCGCCGTTGGCATACACCACCGCCAGATCACCGGTATGGAACCAACCGCCGGCGAACGCCTCAGCCGTTGCTCGCGGATTCTTCAAATAGCCCTGCATGGTGATATTGCCGCGAAACATGATCTCGCCAACGCTGATGCCATCCCATGGCACCGGCTGCAGAGTCTCCGGGTCCAGTACCTGCATGTCTTCCTGCAGCAGGCAGGCCACGCCCTGGCGGCTGTTGAGCTCGGCACGTTCTGCAATTGGCAGCTGCGCCCACTCGGCCTGCGGCTGGCAGATCGACGCCGGGCCATAGACCTCGGTCAGGCCGTAGACGTGGGTGATCTCCACGCCCATGCGCTCCATTTCCTCCAGCACTGCTGCCGGCGGCGCCGCACCCGCGACCTGGCCCTTGATACCGACCAGGCCCTGCTTGCTTTCCTCCGGCGCAGCGGCGAGTGCGGCATGGATGACCGGCGCGCCGCAGTAGTGGCTGACGCCATGCTCGCGCATCAACTCCAGCACACGCTTGCGATCAAACCGGCGCATGCAGACCTGGGTGCCGGCCACCGCAGCCATGGTCCACGGGAAACACCAGCCGTTGCAGTGGAACATCGGCAGCGTCCACAGGTACACCGGGTGTTGTGGCATGCCCCAGTCGATGATGTTCGCAACCGCATTCAAGTACGCGCCGCGATGGTGATAGACCACGCCTTTGGGATCACCAGTGGTACCCGAGGTGTAGTTCAGAGTGATGGCATCCCACTCATCGACTGGTAGCTCGAACGCGAAGTCAGGGTCGCCGGCGGCCAGCAGCGCCTCGTACTCGATCTCACCAAGGAACGCACCGCTTTCTATCTCTGCATCATCGACGTCGATGACCTGCGGCGGCTGCTTGCACAGTGCCAACGCCCGTTCCATCAGCGGTGCGAACTCACGGTCGCTGAATACGATTTTGGCCTCGCCATGGTCGAGCATGAAAGCCAGGGTCTGCGCATCAAGCCGGGTGTTGAGCGTATTCAACACCGCGCCGAGCATCGCCGGCCCGTAATGCAGTTCGATCATCGCTGGAGTGTTGGGCAACAGCGCGGCAACCGTATCGCCTTTGCCGATACCCCGGCGTTGCAGGGCCGAAGCCAGTCGACGGCAGCGCTGGTAGACCTGCGCCCAGTCCAGGCGGCGCTCCCCGTGGATGACCGCCACGCGCTGCGGATGCACGGTTGCCGCCTTGCGCAGGAAGCTCAACGGCGACAGCGCGGTGTAGTTGGCCTGGTTGCGACCGAGATCCTGGTACATCTGGTGCCTCTCCCTCTCCAAGGATGTTGCTGGTAGAGAGTCGGACAGCTGGCTCGGAATGTCGCTGCGACATTAGTCGCAGGGATTTGGCTTGGGATTTGAGGCTGCTGGCCAGAAGCTTGCCCTCACCCCAACCCCTCTCCCGTGAACGGGAGAGGGGCTAGCAATGCTTGCGCTCGCGGTGCGTCAGCCCCTCTCCCGCGCGCGGGAGAGGGGTTGGGGTGAGGGCAAGCTCCTGGCTGATAAAGCCAGACAAAAGCACAAAAAAAGCGCCGGCATGCCGGCGCTTTTTCCAAACTCAAAACCCGAATCAGGCCTCCGGCGCTGCCGGTGCCACTGCTTCCGCAGTGCCTGCAGCATCCTCTTCCAGCACCTCGTCCTCGGCATCGAGCGAAGCATCCAGGCGTTCAACCGCCTGCAGCTTCTCGCCCTTGGACAGACGGATCAGGGTCACGCCCTGGGTGTTACGGCCGACGCGCGAGATCTCCGAGCCACGGGTACGCACCAGGGTGCCACCGTCGGAAATCAACAGCACTTCATCGCCAGTACCCAGCAACACCGCGCTGACCAACTTGCCGTTGCGCTCACTGGTCTGGATGCCGATCACGCCCTGGGTGCCGCGGCCCTTGCGCGGGTAATCCGCCAGCGGGGTGCGCTTGCCATAGCCGTTCTCGGTCGCGGTCAGGATGTACTGCACGCCGGCATCGTCTGCGGTTTCGACGATCTCGCCGCTGTCCGCTGCCACTTCCTCGACGCCGCTGTCCTCTTCGTTCTCATCCTCAACGCCGCCGGCACTCTCGGCGACGATCAGGCTGACCACTTCCTCGCCCTTGGGCATCTTGATACCGCGCACGCCGGTGGCGGTGCGGCCCATCGAGCGGACCTTGTCTTCGCCAAAGCGCACGGTCTTGCCGTTGGAGGCGAACAGCACGATGTCACGCTCGCCATCGGTCAGGCCAACGCCAACCAGCGCGTCGCCGTCGTCCAGGTTGATGGCGATCTTGCCGCGCGCCAGACGGAACGCGAACTCGCTCAGCGGGGTCTTCTTGACCGTACCGTTGCGGGTAGCGAAGAACACGAAGTGGTTCTCGTCGTACTCGCGCACCGGCAACACGGCCTGCACGCGCTCACCGTTCTCCAACGCGATCCAGTTGATGATCGGACGGCCACGTGCATTGGAACCGGCCTCAGGCAACTGGTGCACCGGCAACCAGAACACCTTGCCCGAACTGGTGAAGGTCAGCAGCGTGTCATGCGTGTTGACCAGCCACAGCTGCTCGATGAAATCCTCATCCTTGGTCGCTGCGGCGCTGCGGCCGCGGCCACCGCGGCGCTGCGCACGGTAGGCGCTGACTGGCTGGCGCTTGACGTAACCGGCACGCGACAGCGTCACCACCACGTCTTCCGGTGCAATCAGATCCAGGATATCCAGGTCTTCTTCGCTGTGGCGGATCTCGCTGCGACGCTCGTCGCCGAACTCGGCACGCACGCTCTCCAGCTCTTCGCGGATGACCTGCAGCAGCACATCCGGGTTTTCCAGGATGCGGATCAGGCCGGCGATGAATTCCAGCAGCTGCTTGTACTCTTCGGTCAGCCTGTCCTGCTCCAACCCGGTCAGGCGGTGCAGGCGCATTTCCAGGATCTGCGTCGCCTGGACTTCGCTGAGCTGGTAGTTGCCGTTGACCAGGCCAATGCCCTTGGGCAGGTCTTCCGGACGCGATGCCTCGGCGCCGGCAGCGCCCAGCAGGGCGCCAACCAGACCTGGCTGCCACACCTTGGAGAGCATGCGCTCCTTGGCTTCAGCCGGGTTGGCCGAGGTCTTGATCAACTCGATCATTTCATCGATGTTGGCCAAGGCAACAGTCAGGCCTTCCAGCACGTGCGCACGCGCACGCGCCTTGCGCAGTTCAAAGATGGTACGGCGGGTGACAACCTCACGGCGGTGGCGGATGAACGCCTCCAGCATTTCCTTGAGGTTCAACAGCTTCGGCCGACCATCGACCAGCGCCACCATGTTGATGCCGAACACCGACTCCATCTGGGTCTGCTGGTACAGGTTGTTGAGCACAACCTCGGCCGACTCGCCGCGCTTGATTTCGATGTAGATGCGCATGCCGTCCTTGTCGGACTCATCGCGCAGCTCACTGATGCCCTCGAGCTTCTTTTCCTTGACCAGCTCGGCGATCTTCTCGATCAACCGCGCCTTGTTCACCTGGTACGGAATCTCGGTGACGATGATCGACTCGCGACCATTGTCGGCCACTTCGATATCGGCCTTGGCACGGATACGCACACGGCCACGGCCAGTGCGGTAGCCGGCGATGATGCCGGCAGTGCCATTGATAATGCCGGCGGTGGGGAAATCCGGGCCCGGGATGTGCTCCATCAGACCATCAACGTCGATCGACGGATTGTCGATCAGCGCGATGCAGGCCGTGATGGCTTCGGTGAGGTTATGCGGCGGGATGTTGGTCGCCATGCCCACCGCGATACCGGCAGAACCATTGACCAGCAGGTTCGGGAACCGGGTCGGCATGACCGTCGGCTCCAGTTCCTTTTCATCGTAGTTAGGCTGGAAATCGACGGTTTCCTTGTCGATATCGGCCATCAGCTCATGCGTCAGGCGCGACATGCGGGCCTCGGTATAACGCATTGCTGCTGCCGAGTCGCCGTCAACCGAACCGAAGTTACCCTGGCCGTCCACCAGCATGTAGCGCAGCGAGAATGGCTGCGCCAAGCGCACCAGCGCGTCGTAGACCGACTGGTCGCCGTGCGGGTGGTACTTACCGATCACGTCACCGACGATACGCGCCGACTTGAAGTACGCCTTGTTGCTGTGCGCGCCCAGCTCGTTCATCGCGAAAAGGACGCGGCGATGTACTGGCTTGAGGCCATCGCGGGCATCGGGGAGTGCGCGGCCGACGATCACGCTCATCGCGTAATCGAGGTAGCTCTTGCGCATCTCGTCTTCCAGGTTGACCTGGATGATTTCCTTGGCGTTTTCTGCCATTCGGGTTCCGTTGTCTGGTAGCGATCCCGTCCGTTGGCGGCACCCTGAAGGGCCACCCTGCCGGAAACTCGGATCAACCTGCGGAGTCTACCACAAGGGCAGGTTTTTCGCCGCCATTTAGGGGGCTTTTACCGGAAGAAATCAGGAACTTAGGGGCTGCCATAGCCAAGGCCGGGCCATGCTCCGCAGGGGCCTTGCCGGCGCCCCTTGCAGGAGCCCTCCCCTGTAGTGCCGAGCCACGCTCGGCAGGGGCGCGCCAATGTAGTGC
>NZ_JBRREC010000135.1:0-8830 GCF_056760015.1 Stenotrophomonas sp. STEN029
CGGCATCACGCCCCCTCCCTTTGGCAAAGCCAAGGGGAGGGTTGGGGAGGGGTGGTTCTTCGCTTGGAAAGCCCCCTGCCGAGCATGGCTCGGCACTACCGCTGCAGCCATGCGGCAGCCGCTTCACACTTGTAGCGCTAGAATTGCCCGCTTGAAATCGTTTACATGAAGGACTGCCGGTGGCCCCCGACCGCATTGAATCCCTGATTTCCCGCATGACCGTCGACGAAAAAGTCGGCCAGCTCAGCGTATTCGCCGACATGGTCCGGCCGTTCGCCCCGGACGTTAACCCGGAGGCCAACGTACGCAATGCCGAGCAGGTGCTGGAACAGGTGCGCGCAGGCCGCGTCGGGTCCTTGTTCAATGGCGTCGGCGCCGAGCTGGGCCGGCGCATCCAGCAGGTGGCGCTGGAGGAAAGCCGGCTGGGTATTCCGGTCATCCTCGCCTCCGATGTGATCCACGGCATGCGCACCGTGTTCCCGATCCCGCTGGGCGAGGCCGCCAGCTTCGAGCCGGACCTGGCCCGTCGCACTGCTCGCGCTACCGCCATCGAAGCGACTGCCGCTGGCATCCACTGGACCTATGCACCGGCGGTGGATATCGCCCGCGACCAGCGCTGGGGACGCGGTGCCGAAGGGGCGGGCGAGGACGTGGTGCTGGGCTGCGAATTCGCAGCCGCGCGCGTGCGCGGCTTCCAGGGCGATGACCTGACTGCCGAAGACTCGTTGCTGGCCACGCCCAAGCATTTCGCTGCATACGGTGCGGTTGCCGCAGGTATGGAGTACGCGCAGGTGGATATCTCGCCGCAGACCCTGCGCGATGTGCACCTGCCGCCGTTCAAGGCGGCGTTGGATGCCGGCGCGTTGTCGCTGATGAGCGCCTTCAACGACATCAACGGTGTTCCGGCCAGCGCCAATCGCGCGCTGCTGACCGATCTGCTGCGCAAGCAATGGAAGTTCGAGGGCGTGGTGGTTTCCGACTACACCGCCGACATGGAGCTGATCGCCCACGGCTATGCCGCCGATGAAGTGGATGCGACCCGCAAGGCCTTCCTCGCCGGGTTGGACCTGAGCATGCAGAGCGGTTTTTACGACCAGCATCTGGCCGGGCTGGTGCACGCCGGTGATGTGCCGATGGCGGTGCTCGACGAATCGGTACGCCGCATCCTGCGTTTGAAGGATGCGATCGGCCTGTTCGACAACCCCTACCGTTCGCTGGACCCGGCGCGCGAGGCTGATCAGTCGCATATCGCAGAACACGACGCATTGGCGCGCGACACCGCGCGCCGCTCGGTGGTGTTGCTGAAGAACGAAGCCGAGTTGCTGCCGCTGAAGAAGCAGGGCCAGAAGATCGCATTGATTGGCCCGTTCGTGCAGGACCGCGACAACATCGAAGGCTGCTGGACCTTGTTCGGCGACAAGTCGCGTTACGTCACCCTGGAGAGCGGCGTACGTGCCGCCCTTGGCGATGCCGCGGCATTGGAAGTCGTGGCGGGCTGCGGTTTGGAAGAGTCGCTGGAAGGCGGCATCGAAGCCGCGGTCGCCGCCGCGCAACGTGCCGATGTGGTGGTGCTGGCAGTCGGTGAACCGCAGCGCTACAGCGGTGAAGCGCAGTCGCGCGTTGAGATCACCTTGCCGCCGGCACAGCAGGCACTGGCCGAAGCCGTTGCCGCCACCGGCACGCCGCTGGTGGTGCTGCTGCGCAATGGTCGCGCGCTGGCGCTGCAAGGTGCGGTGCGTGATGCGCAGGCTATTGTGGTTACCTGGTATCTGGGTACGCAGAATGGCCATGCGCTGGCCGACATCCTGTTTGGCGACTATAGCCCGTCGGCGCGATTGCCGGTGAGTTTCCCGCACGCCTCGGGCCAGCAGCCCTATTTCTACAGTCATCCCCGTACCGGCCGACCCGAACTGCCGACCATGTCGGAATTCAAGGCGCGCTGGCGCGAGTTCCCGAACACGGCGCTGTATGCATTCGGCCATGGCATAGGCTATGCGCGCTTTGAATATGAAACGCCGCGCCTGAGCACGCCGCAGTTGGCTTGGGACGGTGAGCTGGTGATCCGCACCACGCTGCGCAACATCAGTGCGGTTGCGGGAGAGGAAGTGGTGCAGTTATACGTGCATGATCGCGTCGCCAGCCGGGTACGGCCGGTGCGCGAGCTGAAGGCGTTCCGTAAGGTTGATGTAGCTGCCGGCGACTCGGTGGACGTTGAGTTCCTTCTGGACCGACAGCAGCTGGCGTTCACTGGTGTGGACGGTGATTACACCGCCGAGCCAGGGCTGTTTGATGTGTGGGTATGCGCTTCGTCGGTGAGTGGGGATGCCGTCAGCTTTGAGCTGCTGGGCCCCTGATTCAAACCGATGTACGCGAGGTAAGCTTTGCTTCCGGTAGTGGGGGGGGGGGGGGGGGGGGGGGGGGGGGGGGGGGGCGGGTGGAGAGCCAGAGCAGGGGGCACGGGGGGGGGGGGTGGGGGAGCGTTTTGAACCATTGCCAAAAACGCCGCGGCCGCGCTTGGCGCGGCACTACGATGTCTGGTTTATTGTCAGCTTCGCGGCTTACGCCGCTCCTACAACACGGGGACGCTTCATGCCTGCTGCATTGCCTGTCTACATGCCTTGGTTGATGACGGCTGGTTTTGGTTGGTTGTATTACCGGCGTATCCGTCGCCACTTCGGCTGGCAGCCATGGCGCCCCGTTCGTAACGGCTTCCGTATCGGTCTGCTGTCGTTGGTGAGTGCTGCGCTGGTAGCTGCGGCGATATATATCCCGCATGTTGCGTTGGGGATTGCTGCCGGCGCAGTCGCCGGGCTTGGGCTGGGTGTGTTCGCACTCAAACACACCTTGATCAGTCCACGCGATGGGCGGGCCGGTTACACGCCGAATCCGTGGATCGGCGGTGGCTTGGCGGTATTGCTGATCGGACGCTTGGCCTGGCGCTGGTATGGCGGCGCTTTCAGCCAGGGCATGGGCGCGGGCATGGGCAATGCCAGTCCATTGACCTTGGCGTTGGCGGCGGCCTTGATCAGCTATGGCCTGGTGCAGGCGGTAGGCCTGGCGATACGCCTGCGCTGATATCGGTAGTGCCGAGCCATGCCCGGCATGGGCCTTGGCAGTAAAACTTCATCTGTAGTGCCGAGCCATGCTCGGCAGAGGCTTTACTGGTAATGCCCGCCTGTAGTGCCGAGCCATGCTCGGCAGGGGCTTTACCGGTAAGGCCCCTTGCCGAGCATGGCTCGGCACTACAGGCGGGCATTACCAGTAAAGCCTCTGCCGAGCATGGCTCGGCACTACAGGTGGGCATTACCAGTAAAGCCTCTGCCGAGCGTGGCTCGGCACTACAGGAAGCGGAGGCGTCAGCCTGCCTTTGGCGTCAGCTTCAACAGCTTTGCGTTGGCGCCATCTTCCAGCAGCCACAGCGCGCCGTCCGGGCCTTGCTCCACTTCGCGGATGCGGTTGCCCATGTCAAAGCGCTCGGCTTCGCGGGCCTTGTCGCCATCAAAGGCGACGCGCACCAGCGACTTGGACGACAGGCCGCCAATGAAGCCGCTGCCCTGCCACTGCGGGAACTGCTTGCCGTTGTAGATGATGAAGCCGGCCGGCGAGATCACCTGGCGCCAGGTCACCACCGGGGCGATGAACTCCGGGCGGGTGTCGTGATCGGGAATCGGGCGGCCGTCGTAATGGTCGCCATTGGAGACGATCGGGTAGCCGTAGTTGCCGCCGCGCTGGATCAGGTTCAGCTCGTCGCCGCCCTTCGGACCCATCTCGTGTTCCCACAGCTTGCCGTTGCCGTCGAAGGCGATACCCAGCACGCTGCGGTGGCCCAGCGAGCACACCTGGTCCGCCGGTGAACCCTGTGCCACAAACGGATTGTCGGCCGGCACGCTGCCATCGTCGTTGAGGCGGATGATCTTGCCCAGGTTGGTCTTCATGTCCTGCGCCGGGTCGAACTTCTGCCGCTCGCTGGAGCTGATCCACAACTTGCCATCCGGGCCGAAGGCCAGGCGATGGCCGTAATGGCCGCGACCGGTGACCTTGGGCGTTTGCCGCCAGATCACCTGCGCATCGCTCAACGTGCCGCTGCCATCGGCGTTCAATACCAGCTTGGCGCGGGCGACGGCGGCACCACGGGTATCGTCCTCGCCATCTTCGGCGTAGCTGTAATAGACCAGCCCATTGCTGGCGAACTGCGGATGGGCCAGCACGTCGCCAAAGCCACCCTGGCCGCCGTAAGCAACGGTCGGGACGCCGCTGATGGTGCCGCGCTTGCCGCTGGCGGGGTCGAAATGGACCAGCTTGCCGGCCTTCTCGGTGACCAGCAGGCTGCCGTCGGGCAGGAAGGTCATTGCCCAGGGCTCATCAAAGCGAGCTGTCTCGGTGGCGGTGAACGGCCATTGCGCGGGCTTCAGCGCGGCTTCGGCGGCCGGGTCGGGATCAGCGGCGCAGGCGCTGGTGAACAGGGCGGGGGCCAGGGCCAGGCTCATGCTGAGCAGGAGGGTACGGGGCATGGAGGTCTCCGGAAGCGGGGTGCGATACCAGTGCAGGGTTGTACACCATGACAGCCGATGCTGTCCGTTCGGGGGATGGGACTGGCGCACGGAATCGCTTACCGTAGCGGCCGAGCGCCCGTGGAACTGGGCCCCCGCATGCACAAAAAAGGAGTTTTCATGACGAAACAACAGATCTATCGCCCCTCTGCCGCGTTCATCGCGTCCGCATGGACGGCATTGTTGCTGGGGGCGGTGGCGTATCTGGTCGGGCTGTTCAATGCGCAGATGCTGCTCAACGAAAAGGGCTATTACCTGACCCTGCTGTTGTTCGGCCTGTTCTCGGCGGTATCGCTGCAGAAGAGTGTGCGTGACCGCCTGGAGGGCATCCCGGTAAGCAGCCTGTATTACAGCCTGTGCTGGTTTGCGCTGTTGTGCGCGTTGTTGCTGCTGTTGGTTGGCCTGTGGAACGCGACCCTGCTGCTCAGCGAGAAGGGCTTCTACGGCATGTCGTTCGCACTGTCGCTGTTCGGCGCAGTCGCGGTGCAGAAGAACACCCGCGACGTGATGGCGGCCGATGCTGCCTACGGCACGCCGCCGCTGCCGCCGCAGGAATGATGGAGCACCACTCCCGCCGATGGCGGGAGTGGTTGCAGGCAATCAGCTGTCGCTGGTCTGGTCCTGCTCCGGATGCTGTGCCGTGTGCCGGGCGACGATGCCGGTTGCGGTGACGCCGCCAGTCGCGTTGCCGATGGTGCAGAACACATCGGGAATGGTATCCACCGCCAGCAACACGCCCAGCGGTTCCACCGGCAGGCCCAGGCTCTGGGTGATCGGCATGTTGTTGGTCATGAAGTTGGCCTGGCCGGGCAGGCCGGTCGAGCCCATGCTGATCGCTGCGGCCAGCAAGATGGCCACCGCGTATTGCGAAGCATGCACGTCCATGCCGTACAGCCAGGCGATGAAGCTGGCCACGGCGATGTACTGCGCCGGGCTGGTGATGCGGAACAGCGACACCGCCATCGGCAGCACCAGCGAGGTCAAGGCAGGCGGGTAGCCCAGACGATTGCGCGCGCTGTCGATCATGGCCGGCAGCGAGGCCAGCGAGGACTGCGTGCTGCCGGCGATCACCTGTACCGGCACCAGTGCCCGAGCAAAGCGGCCGAACGGCTCGCCGGCAGCGAAGCGGGCAACCAGGTACAGCAGCAGGGTGATCAGGATGTAGATCACGCACATCAGCACGATGTAGTAGCCAAGCACGCCGATGATGCTCATGCCTACTTCAGCGCAGACCACGAAGACCAGCGCGAACACGCCTACCGGCGCCGCCCACAGCACCCAACGCACGATGGTGATCATGGTGTCGGCGATGATGCGGATGATGTCCAGGATGCGGTCGCGGCGCTCCGGTTCCTGCCGGCTCAGCGCAAAGCCGAAGAACATGGCGAAGGCCACCAGCGGCAGCATCGCGCTGGAGGCGGCGGCGGCAAGTGCATTGCTGGGAATGAGCGAGCTGATCCACTGCGCGGCACTCAGCGGCGTGGCTGCGGTTGCCGGCGAACGCAGCGCATCGCGGAAGGCCTGGATGTTGTCTGCATCGCGCGGCAGCAGGTCCAGCAGGAACGGGGTGATGACGGCCGAGAACGCGGCCGAGCCGACCAGCAGGATCAGGAACACGATGATCGCATTGCGCGCCGTGCGTCCCGATGCCGCCGCATTGCTGGCGGTATTGACGCCAACGATGACCAGTGCGGTGACCAGCGGCACCACCGTCATCTGCAGGGCATTGAGCCAGAGCCGGCCGATTGGCCGCAGCAGGTCGGCGATCTTCAATGCGAGCGCCTGGTCATAGGCGGTCAGTGCCAGCCCGACGATGGCGGCCAGCACCAGCGCGATCAGCACCTTGACGGGCGCTGAGACCTTGGAAGATTTTGCGGGGGCGCTGTCGGTCATGAAGGGAAGGCTTGGCTAAAGGAAGGGAAGATGCCCGGAACCGGACAAATGCTCAACGGGCGGTTTCTGAAAGTGCGGGCAACCCCCAGCTGCGCTGCAGCCGCTGGTACTCGGCATCAGGCAGCAGCACGAACAGCGGCTTGGCCTCGGGTGACAGCCATTCCAGCAAGGCTGACATGCGCTCTGGTTCCATCGCTGTGCAGCCAGCGGTCGCCTCGCCAGGCTGGCGCCACAGGTGGGCGAAAATGCAGCTGCCCTGGCCGGGCACTGCAGCGGGGTTGTGCTCGATGACGAAGCCTTCGCGGTAACGACGATCGCCGTTGTTGTGCAGGTCCAGGCGCATGGCTTCGGTCGAACCCTTGACTGCGGCTTCGCCGACCTTGGTGGCATCGACGATCTGGTTGTACAGCGGCGAGGCCGGTACATCCATGCAGTAGCTGCTGGCCAGCATCGGCTGGTATGGCATGGCGCTGGCGATGTGCTCGGCATAGCCGAAGGCCGGGCCGATGGCGAAGATGCCAGCCGGGCTGCGGCCATCACCTTCGCGCTTCTGCGGGCCATCTGTCTGTTGCGGATGCACGCCTACGCCCCAGGCGCTGCCGCTGCGGCCGAGGCTGACATCGAAGCCGGCATCGTGGGCCTTCCAGCCGCCGGCGGTGCGTTCGAAGGCTTGCAGGTGGGCGTTGGTCGCGTCCCAGTTGGGTGTGGTGACGACGATCAACTGGCGGGCGCTGTGTACAGGAGTAGCGAGTGGCGAGGCGAAGCTGACTGGTGCGATGACCATCAACACGCAGCCCAGCAGGTGTCGGACGTTACGTTGGAACGAGATGAGCATGGCGACGGTTCCCGAGGTCAGATGTCGATCAGGTGCTGGATGCGTTCTTGGTTCAATGCCAGCTGTCGTTGCCGATCAGGATTGGTCTGGCACAGCAGGACGAACACGAAATCCAGCAGATATTGCAGCGAACTGCGATAAAGCAGCTGCGCGATCGGCGGCTGCGGGTCGTGCGCGCAGATGGCCAACGAGGCATCCGCATGCGCGCGCAGTGGATTGGCGGTGTGGCGGGTGATCGACACGACCTTGCCACCGACTTCCTGGAACTGCCGCGACAGCTGCCATAGCTGCGGCAGCTTGCCGAACTCGGAGAACACCAACAGCACGTCCCCGGGGCGGGCGGCGGAGAGGTTGGCGGTCATCAAGATGGGATCGGCATGTTGCACGGTGAGGATGCCCAGCAGCGACAGTCGCATGGCGAACTCGCGCGCGTACAGGCCATCGTCGCCCAAGCCGTAGATGAAGACTTTGGGTGCATTGTCGACCAGTGCGATGACGGCTTCCACGTCGGCCTGCGCGTTGGCGGCCATGGTTTCTTCTTCGGCAGCGGCTTTGGCACGGCGCAGGGTCTCGGCAACCAGCAGGTAGCCGCCGGGTTGGTCCTCCGGCGGCCAGCTGGTGCTTTCGCCGTTGCCAGCTGCGGCGACGGCGGCGCCTACCGAGTATTTCAAGTCTGGATAGCCTTTGAAGCCAAGTTTCTGGCTGAACTTGACCACGCTGGACTGGCTGATATCCAAGGCATTGGCCAGCTGCTGCGAGGAGTAGTCGCGCAGCAGGTGTGCGTTGTCGAGGATGAAGTCGGCGATGCGCCGTTCGATGGCCGACATCTGTTCGCGTTCGGAGCGGATTTTTACCAGAGGTGGCATGGGCGTATGGATGTTTATCTGCTGAAGACTTTAAGGGATAGCGCAAGCAAGCGGAGCAGTGTTTCGCGCCCTCCCTTGCGCGCAGTGCAGGGGAGGGCCGGGGAGGGGTAGCTGGTGCTTCTGCTGTTGCTGTTGCTCCAGCCCCCTCCCTTGCACGAAGTGCAGGGGAGGGTTGGGGAGGGGTAGCTTCTGCAGTTGCAGTTGCTCCGGCTCCTGCCGTTGCTCGTGCTCCACCGGGTCCCCTTCCGCAGCGACGGAGCTGGCAGACAAGACCCCGAATGGGGCGACGCACAGGGATGTGCGTCGTTTTTCGACGAGACAGGGACGTCTCGTCGAAAAATCCCGGCGGCGGAGTGGACCCGCGGCGCGCAGCGTCGTGGGCGCGTAGGCAGGGTGTGCTTTCTTTTGGTTAGCTTTTCTTTGCACAAGCAAAGAAAAGTAACTCGCTCCCCGACGGGGAGCGAAAGCCCTTGCTTTGACTTTGACTTTGACTTGCCCTTTGGCACCTCCAAGGCAGCGGCAACAGCAAAACCAGAATCAAAGGTTTCCGCTCTCCTTCGGGGCACGAGCGCACCTTTCTTTGCTTGTGCAAAGAAACGTGGCCCAAAGAGGCGCCTTTTCAACAGCCGAATGGCTGGTCAAGCACACCCTGCCTACGCGCCTTCCGCGCTGCGCGCTCCAGGTCC
>NZ_JBRREC010000136.1:0-8665 GCF_056760015.1 Stenotrophomonas sp. STEN029
GCCGCTACATCATCAGATAGCAAAGCTGCCAAGGCCTTCAGCACCATCAGCTTCGCGGCTTACGCCGCTCCCACAAAAATGAAACTGATGGTGCTGAAGTCGTTGCTGTCCATGCCATCTGATGATGTGGTGGCTTCGCGACTTACGCCGCTCCCACAAAAACAAGCCCAATGAAAAAGGGCGCCTTGCGGCGCCCTTTTGCTTACTTGCGGCGCTGGGCCGGCACGAAGACTTCGTTGACCGCGGCGGCCAGCTGATCCGGCGGCAACAGGCCCTGGTCGAGCAGGAAGTTGTTGAATGCCAGGCGGTCGAACTTGTCGCCCAAGGCCAGCTCGGTCTGCATGCGCAGTTCCATGATGCGGGTGTAGCCGTAGAAGTAGCTGCAGGCCTGGCCCGGCGAACGAACGGTGTAACGGTCCAGCTCCTGCGTGGCCATCGCCTCGGACAGGCCCACGCCTTCCACCAACACCTTGCGGGCACGCTCGCGGTCGGTCTGGCCGAGGTTGAGCGCGGGGTCGAGCATGGCGCGGGCGGCGCGCAGCAGGCGGAACTGCAGCGCGATCATCTGCCCGTCCAGCGGCTCGAACGGCACCATCTCGGCCTCGGCATACAGCGCCCAGCCTTCAACGTTGACGGAATTGAAGGCGAACATGGTGCGCGCCAGCGAGATGCCGCGCTCGACCATCGCCGCGAACTGCAGGTCATGGCCGGGACGGCCTTCGTGCGCGCTCAGCGTCCACGCCGCCGAACCGAAGTTGAAGTCGTCGTACTGCGCCTTCTCACCCGAGGCCGGGTTGCCCAGCGGCAGCACGAAGGTGCCCTGCTGGCCGGTGTTGCCGACCAGCGGTGCCGGCAGGTAATGCGGTGCCGGCGAGGCGGCACTTTCGGCTTCACTGCCCAGGCGCATCTGCAGCGGACGCTGCGGCACGTCGACGATGCCCTGCTTGTGGATGATCGGATCGATCGCATCGATGACGCCACGGTAATGCGATTCCAGCTGGTCGTTGCCGATCTTGTCCTGCTTCAGCGCGCGGATCACCGCCACGTAATCGGTGTTGTCGGCAACCTTCAAGCCCTTGGCCTGCACCACCAGCGGTGCCAGCTGGCGCATCATCGCGCGGGTTTCCATGTACTCGAGCTGGGCCCGCTGCATCAGCAGGGCCGGATCGATATCCACGCCCACTTCCTTGAGCTGGAAGGCATACAGCTCTGCCGGCAGGCGGTTGTCGGTGCGCGCCTTGGGCAGCACCTCCTTGCTGGTCCAGGCGATGTAGTCCTTCATCTGCGTGGACAGCTCGGCCAGCGAGGCATCGGCGCCGTCGATCTTGTACTTGGCGAACAGCTTGCCGATGCCGACAATGTAGGTATCGACATTGGCCAACGCCTGATCCACTTCGATCTTGGTCGGCTGCAGCAGGTTGGGCGTGCCGCTCTTTTCCTCGTAGCGCTGGCGCGCCAGGGTGGCCAGTGGCTGCGTGCCCGGCGCCTTGCCGAGGTAGGCATTGAGGCGGTCCAGTGCCTTGGCACGGCGCGCTTCGGGCACCTGGTCGGACAGCAGGCCGTTGATGCCGCCGAACACGGTCTGCGGCACATCCACCCACGGCATCAGGTGCTGCTCGTTGAGGGTGCTGCTTTCGATATTGCGCTCGGCGGCGCCGATCATGATCTCCAGGTCCTGGCGCAGATTGGGATCGCGCTCGACCTGCAGCTTCTCGCGCAACTGATCGCGCGCCTTGTTCATGGCGACGCGGTAGCGCGCGGCGTTGTCCGCGCCCAGATCGACGACCTTGTCGTCATAACCGGGCACGCCGAAGAAGCTGGTCATTTCTGGCTGGAACGGCGCCTGCGCCTGCAACAGGATCTGCGCCAACTCATTGCTGCGCGCAACCCAGGCCGGGGCGGCGGGGGTTGTCTTGGTCGTTGCCGGTGCGGCGGCAGTCGCGGTGAGCGGCAGCGGGGCGGCAAGGGCGAGCGCGACGGCGAGGACGAGAGGCTTCATGGACAGCTCCGTAAGGGATGGGCTGACCGTACGCAGTCATTGCCGGGGCGGCAAGGGTAGGAAGTGGGGGGTGTTGGGGATTTGCTGGAGCAAAAGCTGACCCCTCCCAAACCCTCCCCTTGGCCTTTGGCCAAAGGGAGGGAGCTGAGCTTTGCCCCCTCCCTTTCGCGCAGCGAAGGGGAGGGCTGGGGAGGGGTGCTTTTCGATTCCAGCCCGCAGCCCCCCTCACCCACGCATCAAAACAACAACCCGCCTCAAGGCTTCAAGCAACGCCCAAGGAAGTTCTCAGCCATCCGATAGCGGTGCAGCGCATCCGCCCCAGACAACCCATGCTTGGCGCCCGGATAGGTCATCAGCTCGAACGGCTGGCCACGCTGCTGCAGCGCGCTCATCAGGGCGGTCGAATTGGAGAACAACACGTTGTCATCGGCCATGCCGTGTATCAGCAGCAGCGGCGAGGTCAGCCCGGCGATGTGCGTCAGCACCCGTGCTTCGCGATAGCCATCGACATTGGCTGCCGGCAGGTTCATGTAGCGCTCGGTGTAATGGGTGTCGTACAGGCCCCAATCGGTGACCGGTGCGCCAGCGACGCCACAGGCGTACTGGTCCGAGGCCTTGGCCAGCAGCATCAAGGTCATGTAGCCGCCGTTGGACCAGCCCTGCACGCCAATGCGGTTGCCATCCACCCACGGCTGCGCCTTCAGCCACTCCACGCCCTTGAGCTGGTCGGCCACTTCCACCGTGCCCTGCACGCCGTACAGCGCGCCGCCGAAGTCACGGCCGCGACGCGGCGTGCCACGGTTATCCAGCGAGAACACCACATAGCCGCGCTGGGCCAGGTACTGGTTGAACAGATGATCGCCACGGCCGGGCCAGCTGTCGGTCACGGTCTGCGAGGCCGGGCCGCCGTAGACATAGACGGCAACCGGATACTTCTTCGCCGGGTCGAAGCCTTCCGGCTTGATCACGCTGTAGTTGAGCGGCGTTTTTCCATCGGCCGCGGTCAGCGTGCCGTATTCGACCGGACGCTGTGCATCGCGGTACCTGGCATACGGGTGCTTGGCGTCGGCCAGGTTGTTGTCGAGCAGGGTGGCGATCTTTTCGCCATTTGCGCGGAACAACTCGATCTGCGGCGGCGTGGTGCTGTTGGACCAGCTGTCCACATAGACGCTGGCGTTCCTGGCGAATGCGGCGCTGTGCATGCCGGCGGTCTTCGACAGTTTGGTCGGCGTGCCACCGGCCAGCGGCACGGAATAGATTTCGCTGCGCAGCGCGGAGTCGACACCGGCACGGAAGTAGACAGTACCTGCTTCTTCATCGACGGCCAGCAGCTCATCGACAGGCCAGTTGCCCGAGGTCAGCGCGGTCTGGCTGCGGCCGTCAGCGCTGGAGACATACAGGTGCTGGAAGCCGCTGCGCTCGGACGACCACAGGAAGCGGCCATCCTTGAGGAACTTCAGGCTGTTGTGCAGCGGCACCCAGGTCTTGCTGGTCTCGGTGAGCAGCAGCTGTTGCTTGCCATCGGCCAGATTGGCTTCGATCAGCTCCAGCGTGTGCTGGTCGCGGCTCTGGCGCTGGAAGGTGAGGTGCTGGCCGTCGCGCCAGTTGACGCGGGTCAGGTAGATATCGGTCTGCTTGCCCAGGTCCAGCCAGTTGACCGCCGCATCAGCGTGCGGCGCGATCACACCTAGGGTGACCAGCACGTTCGGATCACCAGCCGCCGGGTAGCGCTGCTCGACCATCTCCACGCGGTCGGCATACATCTCATAGCGCTTCTGCACCGGCACCGGCGATTCGTCGATGCGGGCGAAGGCAATGGCCGAGTCGTCCGGCGCCCACCAGTAACCGGTGTGGCGGTCCATTTCCTCGTCGGCGACGAATTCGGCCACACCGTTGCCGATGGTGGCGCTGCCGTCGCGGGTCAGCTGCAGCTGCTTGCCGCTGGCCAGGTCGATCACCCACAGGTTGCGCTCGCGCACGAAGCTGACGAAGCCGCCCTTGGGCGAGAGCTTGGCGTCGGTGCTGAAGCCTTCGCCATTGGTGAGCTTGCGCACTGCTGCGCTGCCCTGCTTGCCCAGGTCGTAGAGATAGAGCTCGCCACCCAGCGGGAACAGCAGGGTCTTCGCATCCGGCGACCACTGGTAGTCAACGATGCCGCTGAAGGCGGCGATGCGCTGGCGCTCACGGCGCGCCTTCTCGGCGTCGCTCAGGGTTTCGGTGCCGGGCAGCACCACCTTGGAATCCACCAACAGCCGGGTCTGGCCGCTGGCGATGTCGTATTCCCACAGGTCCAGCTGCTTGACGTCGCTGTCCTTGCCACGCAGGAAGGTGACCCGCGAACCATCCGGCGCGACCTTGGGCTTCATCAACGTGGGGCCGGACAGCGGCGCCTTGCCGGTGATGGCTTCGAGGGTGAGCTTTTCAGCGTGGACGGCGGGGGTGGCGAGGATCATGGCAAGGGCTAGAAACAAGGGACGCATGGGATTCCTGTCGGGGACAGCACGGATCGGGCCATCCTAGCGAACCACGGCGTGCTGTGCTTCCATCGAAAGTCCTGCTTCGACGATCCCGTTCGCACCCACATGACCGATTCCGCTCCACACCTGCGCTGGCAGGCCGCCGTCCATGCCTACGCCAGCCATCTCAACGATTACGTCGCCCGTGGTGATGCCTGCAACTGGAAGGGCATGGGACAGCCGCAGGATCCACCCGATCTGTCGGCGCTGTTGCCGACGCTTATGGAAGCGCTGCGCACCGCCAATGCCAACGGCAACGAGGCGGCGCTGGCGCAGCTGCGCGGGCAATGGCCGCCGCTGCATGAGGCCACCCAGCCGCTGCTGGAGGCCAATGGGCAGGGCTTCAGCGCGCTGGCCTGGCTGCCCGACGGCAGCCTGCTGGTGCGCACCGGTGCCTGGTACGAGCCGGGCCAGGTGCTGATGGTGCGCGGGCTGGACGCCCGTCCCCTGCCCGACGTGGTGATGTTCGGCAGCAGCCCGGACCGGCAGCTGGTCGCGTTCGCCACGGACAGGCACATCCGCATCATGCACAACGAACGGACCGAGCCCGTCGCCGAGCTTGCGCTGCCACGTGGCGACGAGGCCTTGCCGGCAGGCCTGGCCGCCTTGGCCGAAGCCGAAGACGAGGCCGCGATCCAGCAGCTGATCCCCTTCAACGACGGCCAGCGCGCGGTGGTGGTGCGTGCCGATGGTGTGTTCCTGTGCAGCGCGGGTGGCATCCAGCGGCTGTTGCCGACCGCCGACGAACTGCAGGAACAGGCTGCCGACGAGGACCCTTATGCAGTGCGGCTGGACATGGTGCATGCCGCGGTTTCGCCCGATGGCCAGTGGATTGCCTGCGGCCAGCAGGACGGCCACCACCGGATCTTCAACGGCCAGGGCCAGACGGTCTGCACGATCGGTCCACACGGTGAGTATCCGCACCACGCGGCGTTCTTCGCCGATGGCCAGCATGTCGCACTGAACGCCTGCCACTTCTACAACGGCGCCACCATCGCGGTGGAAACCGCCGCCTTTGGCCAGATCAGCACCGACTTCTACGAAGACCATCCGGCACTGCGGGTGGTGGACCCGGGCGGGCGCATCTACGCCAGCGCGACGGTGGCCGGTGGACTGGTGCTGGGCGACGCCTATGGTTACCTGCGCGCGGTGGATGCGGCCGGCAACCTGCTGTGGAAGCAGCATGTCGGCAGCACCATCAGTGCGATGGCCAGTTCCGCCGATGGCCACCTGCTGGCGGTGGGCAGCTATTCAGGCACGGTGCACCTGCTCGACCTGACATCGACCGCCGCCAATCCGGAGCAGGTCGGCGTAGGCGCGCACCCGGAGATACGTCGCTGGCTGTTCTGGAAACAGGAAGCCACGCCGCTGGCGTGGTGATTCCCTTGCCGCGCAGCGTGCCGCCGACATGGCGGCCGCTGCCCGATCCCCTGCTGCGTTTCAGCGCTGGCCGAACAACAGGCGCTTTTCTTCGTCGCTGAGCGGTTGCCCGGCCTGCGGGTTCACCGTCGGCCCGACCGCGTAGGCGCGCTGGGTGGCCGGACGCTCGGCGATGGCCTGGTGCCAGCGGCGCAGGTGCGGGAAGGCCTCGAAGTCCACCGGCAGCTTGGCGTAGGCACCAATCCACGGGTAGCTGGCCATGTCGGCGATGCCGTAATCGTCGCCGCCAAGGAACGCCGACTCGGACAGGCGCTTGTCCATCACCCGGTGCAGGCGCCGCACCTCGCTGTCATAGCGCTCGATCGCGTAGGGGATGCGCTCTGGCGCATAGACATTGAAGTGGCCCATCTGCCCACTCATCGGGCCCAGCCCGCCCATCTGCCAGAACAGCCATTCCAGGGTGGCGGCGCGGCCGCGCAGGTCGGCGGGGATGAAGCGGCCGATCTTCTCGGCCAGGTACAGCAGGATGGCACCGGACTCGAACACGCTCAGCGGCGCGCCGCCGTCGGCCGGGGCATGGTCGACGATGGCCGGCATCTTGTTGTTCGGCGAAATGGCGAGGAATTCCGGCAGGAACTGGTCACCCTTGCCGATGTTGACCGGATGCACGCGGTACTCCAGCCCGGCCTCTTCAAGGAACAAGGTGATCTTGTGGCCATTCGGGGTGGGCCAGTAATAAAGGTCGATCATGAATACGCCTCGGCAGAACCATCCTCAGGGGCTCCTACGGTAGCCGCTTGGCAGCCTTCCGGGCGACCGGTAACCTCCCCTGTTTCCGCAACGCACCATCCTCCCAATGTCCCAACACAAACCGCTGAGTCCGCTCTCGTCCCTGATCTTCGCCTCGCGCTGGTTGCAGCTGCCGCTGTACCTGGGGCTGATCGTCGCGCAATGCGTGTACGTGTTCCTGTTTGGCAAAGAGTTGCTGCACCTGGTTACCGACGCGCAGGGCCTGACCGAGCAGAAGATCATGCTGATCGTGCTGGGCCTGATCGACGTGGTGATGATCTCCAACCTGCTGGTGATGGTGATCGTCGGTGGTTATGAAACCTTCGTCTCCCGTCTTGGCCTGCAGGGCCACCCGGACCAGCCGGAGTGGCTGAGCCACGTCAACGCCTCGGTGCTGAAGGTGAAACTGGCGATGGCGATCATCGGCATTTCCTCGATCCACCTGCTCAAGACCTTCATCGAAGCCGGCCAGCTCGGCATGCCGCTGTGCACGCCGGAACTGACCGCGCTCAAGTCGCCCTGCACTACCTTCACCCGCGATGGCGTGTTGTGGCAGACCATCATCCACTGCGTGTTCATCCTGTCGGCCATCGGCATCGCCTGGACCGACAAACTGATGTCCAACGGCCATGCCAAGCCGGCGGCCAACGCACACTGAGCAACCGCAGTGATGGGCGCCACATGATGTGACGCCCATCACTCTTTCATTTCAGCGTCATCATCGGCCCCCGCTTACCGCGCCGGCGATGCTAGATTCGCGCTTCACTGCTGATGGGTACGGCATCGGGAAATGCCATCGCCTCGCGCCGTCAAGGCAAACGCAGTCCACGTTCGTCGATTCAAGGGGATGTTTGATGTCGTACGTCATGAGTAAAGGCAAGCTGCGTCTGTTGGCGCCCGCTCTTCTGCTGACCACGCTGGTTGCCTGTTCCGGCAGGGATGAACCCGCCGCACCGGCAGCTGCACCGGCCACGCCTGCAGCAGCTGCACCCGCCGCACCAGCAGTAGCGGAAAAGGTCCAGGCCATGGACACCCAGCAGCTGCGCGATCTGGCCAGCGCCGCACTACGCGACAACCGCATGTATGCACCGGCCGGCGACAACGCCATGGAGTACTACCTCGCGCTGCGCGACAAGCTGCCTGACGACGCGTCGATCAAGAGCGCATTGACCGATCTGCAGCCCTACACCCTGATTGCCGCCGAGCAGGCCCTGAGCCGCGAGGACTTCACCGAAACCCAGCGCCTGATCGCACTGGTGGAGAAGGTAGACCCAACCGCACCGGCGCTGCCGCGCCTGAAGCAGGGCGTCACCGGCAGCATGCAGGTGGCCGAACGCCGCACCGTCGAAGAAGCCGACAAGGCCAAGAAGGACGCTGAAACCCGCGCCAAGCAGCAGGTCGAACAGCAGCGCCTGGCCCAACAGCAGGCCGCCGAAGCCACCGCCGCCCAGCAGCTTGCAGCAAAGCAGGAAGCCGCGCGCAAGGACAGCGAGCGCCTGGAAGCAGAACGTCAGGCCGCTGCCCGCCGCGAAGCCGAACAGCGCAGCGCTGCCCAGGCCGCCGCCCAGCAGGCCGCCGCGCCCAAGCCGGCCGCAGCACCGGCACTGCGTGCCGTCAGCACCCCGGCCCCGCGTTACCCGGCCGACGCCTTGCGTTCGGGCACCTCGGGCGAAGTGCTGGTGGAACTGACCATCGGCACCGACGGCTCGGTCACCGACGCCCGCGTGTTGCGCGCCACCCCGGCACGCACCTTCGACCGTGAAGCCCTGAATGCGGTGAGACGCTGGAAGTTCGAGCCGATCAGCAGCCCGACCACCACCCGTCGCACCTTGGCGTTTGCGCCGAACAAGTAAGCGGTTCTGGTTTTGGTAGTGGCGCGCCAGGGTCGGGGGGCGGGTTTGACGGGGTGGCCCAGGCCGGCCTTGCGAGGGGCGAGAGGGGGGGCGCAACCAAAGCCCCCGCGGTGTGCGGGGCTGTGGTT
>NZ_JBRREC010000137.1:0-8140 GCF_056760015.1 Stenotrophomonas sp. STEN029
GGTTATGGGTCAGCTGATGAATCACCGGCTTTGCAGCTTGTGCTGCCTGTGTCCGCTTGGAAAGCTCCTGCCGAGCATGGCTCGGCACTACGCCGCTCCCTGGCCGAGCGCTTTCTGCCCCTCCCTTTTGCGCTGCAAAGGGGAGGGTTGGGGAGGGGTTGGCTTTTGGGCTTTCCAGGCCCGGAGCTGCCCTCACCCCAACCCCCGCTCCGCGCCCCGGCCCTTGCGCTGGCGCAAGTTCGTTCAACAGGGGCACAAACCGATGGTTTGTAAACGCCCCTCTTTCACCCCGCAGGCGGGAGAGGGACTAAAAAAGCAAAAGGCGCCTTTCGGCGCCTTTTGCTTGTCTCTACCCTGCCCCGTTACTGCTGCGGCAGGTCGCCGTTCCTGGCCAGCTGCTTGCGGTTGAACAAGCGCTGCACCACCACGAAGAACAGCGGGATGAAGAACAGGCCGAGCAAGGTGCCAACCACCATGCCGCCCAGCACGCCGGTACCGATGGCGCGCTGTGCACCCGAACCCGCACCGGAGGCGATTGCCAACGGCAACACGCCCAGGCCGAAGGCCAGCGAGGTCATGATGATCGGACGCAGACGGTCGCGGACCGCATGCATCGTCGCTTCGATCACGCCCGCACCCTTCTCCAGATGCTCCTTGGCGAACTCGACGATCAGGATCGCGTTCTTCGACGTCAAACCCACGGTGGTCAACATCGCCACCTGGAAGTACACGTCGCGCTCCATGCCACGCATGGTGTTGGCCAGCACCGCACCGAGAATACCGAGTGGGGCAACCATCAGCACCGCGGTCGGCACGCTCCAGCTTTCATACAGCGCAGCCAGGCACAGGAACACGATCAGCAGCGACAGCGTGTACAGCAGCGGCGTCTGCGAACCGGCCTCGCGTTCCTGGTAGGACACGGCGGTCCACTCGATGCTGAAACCGGCCGGCAACTGCTTGGCCAGCTTTTCCACTTCCAGCATCGCATCACCCGAAGCTACGCCCGGTGCGGCCTCACCCTGGATTTCCAGCGCGGAGACACCGTTGTAACGCTCAAGGCGCGGCGAGCCGTAATCCCAACGCTGGCTGGCGAAGGCCGAGAACGGCACCATCTCGCCGGAGGTGTTCTTCACCGTCCACAGGTTGAAGTCTTCCGGGTTCATGCGGAAGCCGTCATCGGCCTGCACATAGACGCGCTTGACGCGGCCACGGTCGATGAAGTCATCGACGTAGCTCGAACCCCAGGCGGTGGCCAGCGTGCTGTTGATGGTGTCCAGCGACAGACCGTGCGCACCGGCCTTGGCCACATCGATGTCCAGACGCAGCTGCGGGGTGTCATCCAGGCCGTTCGGGCGCACGTTGGCCAGCAGCTTGCTTTCACCTGCCATGCCCAGCAACTGGTTGCGTGCATTGACCAGCGCATCATGGCCAGCGCCGCTGTTGTCCTTCAGGAAGAAGGTGTAACCCGAGGCGATACCCAGCTCCGGCATGGCCGGCGGCGGGAAGGCGAAGATGAAGGCGTCCTTGATCTGGCCCAGTGCTGCCATCGCGCGGCCGGTGATCGGCCCAACGCCCTGGTCGGCACTGCGCTCGCTCCAGTCCTTGAGCTTGACGAAGGCCATGCCCGAGTTCTGGCCCATGCCGGAGAAGCTGAAGCCCTGCACCGAGAACACCGATTCAACCGCGTCCTTCTCGTTCTTCAGGAAGTGGTCTTCCAGCTTGTAGATCGACTCCAGGGTACGTTCCTGGGTAGCGCCGACCGGTGCGTTGACCAGCGCCATCAGGATGCCCTGGTCTTCATTGGGCAGGAACGAGCTGGGCAGGCGCACGAACAGCAGGCCCATCACCACCGCCAACGCCAGGAACACCGCCATGAAACGGCCCGGGCGATTGAGGATGCCGCGCACGCCACGCTGGTAGGTGCCACTGGTGCGGTCGAAGCCGTTGTTGAACCAGTTGAAGAAGCGGCCCGAGATGCCCTTGTGGGCAACGTGGTGCTCGCCCTTCTTCAGCGGCTTGAGCATGGTGGCGCACAAGGCCGGGGTCAGCACGATGGCGACCAGCACCGACAAGGCCATCGCCGACACGATCGTCGCCGAGAACTGGCGGTAGATGACGCCGGTGGAGCCGCTCATGAAGGCCATCGGCACGAATACCGCCGACAGCACCAGGCCGATGCCGACCAGCGCGCCGGTGATCTGGCTCATCGACTTGCGGGTGGCTTCCAGCGGCGACAGTCCTTCCTCGGACATGATGCGCTCGACGTTCTCCACCACCACGATGGCGTCATCGACCAATAGGCCGATCGCCAGCACCATCGCGAACATGGTCAGCATGTTGATGGAGAAACCCAGCACCGCGAGGATGCCGAAGGTACCCAGCAACACCACCGGCACGGCGATGGTCGGGATCAGGGTGGCGCGGAAGTTCTGCAGGAACAGGTACATCACCACGAACACCAGCACGATGGCCTCGAGCAGGGTCTTGACCACGCCCTTGATCGACACGCGCACGAACGGGGTGGTGTCGTACGGAATCACCGCCTTCATGCCGGCCGGGAAGTTGGCCTTCAGCTCGTCCAGGGTCTTGCTGACGCCCTCGGCGGTTTCCAGCGCGTTGGCGCCGGTTGCCAGGGTGATGGCCAGGCCGGAGGCCGGCTTGCCGTTGTAACGGGTAACGAAGTCGTAGGTTTCAGCACCCAGCTCGACGCGGGCAACATCACCCAGCTTCAAGGTGGAGCCGTCGCTTTCGGTACGCACCACGATGTTGCGGAACTGCTCCGGCGTCTGCAGGCGGTCCTGGGCGTTGATGGTGGCGTTGAGCTGCTGGCCCTTGATGGCCGGTGCACCACCCAACTGGCCGACGGCGACCTGCGCGTTCTGCGCCTTGACCGCGGCGGTGACCTCGTCAACCGACACCTTGTAGGTCTGCAGCTTGGTCGGGTCCAGCCAGATACGCATGGCGTACTTGCCACCGAACACCTGGATCGAGCCCACGCCCGGCACGCGGCTCAGCGGGTCGACGATGTTGGAACCGACGTAGTCGGAGATGTCGTTCTCATCCATGCTGCCGTCTTCGGAAACGAAGCCCAGCACGTTGAGGAAGCCCGAGCTCGACTTGGCGACGTTGATGCCCTGCCGCTGCACTTCCTGCGGCAGCAGCGGCATCGCCAGCTGCAGCTTGTTCTGCACCTGCACCTGGGCGATGTCGGAGTTGGTGCCGCTCTCGAAGGTCAGGGTGATGCTGGCCTGGCCATTGGAGGAGCTGTTGGAGGAGAAGTACATCAGGCCGTCCAGGCCCTTCATGTTCTGCTCGATGATCTGCGTCACCGAGTCCTCGACCACCTTGGCCGACGCACCCGGGTAGCTGGCGGAAATGGACACGGCAGGCGGCGCGACCTCGGGATACATCGAGATCGGCAGCTTGAGCATTGCCAGCGCGCCGGCAAGCATGATGATGATGGCGATGACCCACGCAAAGATGGGCCTGTCGATAAAGAAGCGTGCCATGTAGTTCTCCGCTTACTTCTTTTCAGCCGGCGCCGCGGCAGGCGCGGCGGCTGGCTTGGCGGCTTCGGCACCCTTCTCGGTGGCCTGCACCGGCATCCCCGGGCCAATCTTCTGCAGGCCTTCGACGATGACCTTGTCGCCAGCCTTCAGACCGTCCTCGACCAGCCACTTGTCGCCGATGGTGCGGCTGACCTTGACCGGGCGAACGGCAACCTTGCCCTCGGCATCCACCACCATCGCGGAAGTGTCGCCCTTGGGATCACGCGCAATGCCCTGCATCGGCACCAGCAGCGCATTCCGACGCACGCCACTGCCCAGCACCGCACGCACGAACATGCCCGGCATCAGCACCTGATCCGGATTCTCGACGCGTACGCGCATGGCGTAGCTGCCGGTGGCCGGGTCAACGCTGACTTCGGAGAACTCCAGCTTGCCCTTGTGGGCAAAGGTGCTGCCGTCTTCCAGCACGATGTCGACCGGCAGCTCGGAGGCGCCCTCCAGGCGACCGGCGGCCAGTTCACGGCGCAGCTGCAGCAGCTCGGCCGAGGACTGGGTGACGTCGATATAGATCGGGTCCAGCTGGTTGATGGTGGCCAGCGGATCGGCCTGACCAGCACTGACCAGCGCGCCCTGGGTAACCGAGGACTTGCCGATCTGGCCGCTGATCGGCGCGGTGATGCGGGCATAGCCCAGCGTCACGTTGGCCGCATCCAGCGATGCGCGGGCGGCCAGCACGTCGGCCTCGGCCTGCTTCCACGCGGCCTGTGCGTTCTCGTCGTCCTGCACGCTGATCACCCGCGACTTGACCAGCTCGCTGCTGCGGCGTGCCGCCAGACGAGCGGCACTGGCAGTGGCTTCGGCGCGGGCCAGCTGTGCACGGGCGCTGTTGGCCTGGGCACGGTAGGCGGCGTCATCCAACTGGTACAGCGCGTCGCCAGCCTTGACCACGCTGCCTTCGGTGAACAGGCGCTTGGCGACGATGCCACTGACCTGCGGGCGCACTTCGGCGACCTGGTAGCCGTTGGCACGGCCGGCCAGTTCGCGGGTCAAGGTGACCGTTTCCGGCTTCAGCGTGACCACGGTGACCTGACCCGGCCCACCCTGCTGCGGCTGCTCCCCGCCGCCCTTGCAGGCAACGAGCGCGACGGATAGTGCGAGGGAAAGCGCGACGAGACGGTAGCGACTGATAGCAGGCATGGGAGAGGAGCTCAATGAGGAAAAGTGGCGCTCGAGGATCGGGCGGAACATGAGGTATGCCGAGGCATATCCTTCCGTACCGCATACGTTACGGGTACATCGGTGGCAACCGCCACCGCCGCACACATCACGGCCATCCTGCAGAGCAAGCCGTGGAAATATACATACATACACGCATGTTTGTAAACGCGTACAATTCAGGTCGGTTTCATCCAGCATTTGCACAGAGCAATGGCCAGAAAGACCAAAGAAGAGGCAGCAGCCACCCGCGAAAGCATCCTCGATGCCGCGCTGGCCTGCTTCCATGAACACGGCGTTGCCGGCAGCTCGCTGGCGGCGATCGGCGAGCGCGCGGGCGTCTCCCGCGGCGCGGTGTACTGGCACTTCAAGAACAAGACCGAAGTGCTGGAGGCGATGATCAACCGCGAGCGCGTGCCGTTCATCAAGCGCCTGCAGCAGACCTACTCGCCCCTGCGCAACACGCCGATCCTGGACCGGCGTTCGGCGATGCTGGTGTCCTTGAGCGAACTGGCCAACGATCCACAGCTGCGCGAGATGATGGAGATCATGCTGCGCAACGACCTTTCCGCCGAAAGCCTGGCGATGCAGCAGCTGCAACACGACAGCGTTGAAGAAGAGATGGCGATTTTCCGCCGTGCACTTGAGCGCGCGCGCGACCTGGGCCAGCTGCGCGATGGCGTGAACACCGCAAGCAGCGCGCGCATCCTGCATGCAGGCCTGACCGGTGTGCTGTACAGCGCCATGCTCGAACCCACCCAGTTCGACCTGGAACGTGACAGCCGCGAGATGCTGGACGCGCTGATGGCGCACTACGTGAAGCCAGGTGTATTCGAGCCCGGCTCAGATCCTTCGCCACTGCCACCACCAGACGAAGACTAAGCCAGCCATGTAGTGCCGAGCCACGCTCGGCGGAGGCCTTACCGAGCAAGCTTGCAGAGCCACAGCAGTCTTGTAGGAGCGGCGTAAGCCGCGAAGCAAGCGAATGCAGACGCACAAGCAAAGCACCCCTCCCAACCCTCCCCTTGCCTGCGGCAAAGGGAGGGCCAAGGCCGCGGCACCGTTGGACACAGGTAGTGCCGAGCCATGCTCGGCAATGGCCTTGCTCGCAATACCAACAAGCAAAACACACGCAAAAAAAACGGCGACACCAACGTGCCGCCGCTTCTCATCAACCAAAACCAACCATCACAGAATATAGCGACTCAGGTCCGGGTCCTTCACCAGCTCACCCAGGTGCTTGTCCACATACGCCGGGTCGATCGCAATGCTGTCGCCATCACGATCCGGCGCCTCATAGCTCAACGAATCCAGCAAGCGTTCCAGCACCGTGTGCAGACGACGCGCACCAATATTCTCCTGCCGCTCGTTGACCTGGAACGCGATCTCCGCCAGACGATCCACTGCCTCGGCAGTGAAGTTGACCTTGACGCCTTCCGTCGCCAACAGCGCTTCGTACTGCTTGGTCAATGCCGCCTTCGGCTCAGTGAGGATGCGCACGAAATCATTCTTGCTCAGCGCACCCAGCTCCACGCGGATCGGGAAACGACCCTGCAACTCGGGAATCAGATCGCTCGGCTTGGCCAGATGGAACGCACCGGAAGCAATGAACAGGATGTGGTCGGTCTTCACCGTGCCGTACTTGGTCGACACATTGGAACCTTCCACCAGCGGCAACAGATCGCGCTGCACGCCTTCGCGCGAGACATCGCCACCCGACGAACCAGCGTCGCTGCGCTTGGCGACCTTGTCGATCTCGTCGATGAAGACGATGCCATGCTGCTCACAGGCCTCTACCGCAGCAGCGCGGATATCGTCCTCGTTGACCAGCTTGCCGGCTTCTTCTTCGATCAGCAGCGGACGCGCCGCCTTGATGCTCAGCGTGCGCTTGTTCGACTTGGCGGTGCCGAGATTGGCGAACATCGACTTCAGTTGCTGGCCCATTTCCTCCATGCCCGGCGGGGTCATGATGTCCATGCTGACGTTGGCGGCGACATCCAGTTCAATCTCGCGCTCGTCCAGCTCGCCAGCGCGCAGCATGCGGCGGAACTTGATGCGGGTTTCGTTATCGGCAGCCGACGGTTCATTGCGTGCCGCTTCCGGATCAAAGCCAATGCCGACGCTGCGACGCGGCAGCAATGCGTCAAGAATGCGGTCTTCGGCCTTCTCTTCGGCCTGGGTGCGCACGCGCACCTTGGCCTGCTCGCGGTACAGCTTGACGGCGGTATCGGCCAGGTCACGGATGATCTGCTCCACATCCTTGCCGACGTAGCCGACCTCGGTGAAACGCGTAGCTTCGACCTTGACGAACGGCGCATTGGCCAGCGTGGCCAGGCGACGTGCGATTTCGGTCTTGCCGACGCCGGTCGGGCCGATCATCAGGATGTTCTTCGGCATCACTTCGTTGCGCAGCTCGGTGGGCAGCTGCATGCGGCGCCAGCGATTGCGCAGCGCGATGGCGACCGCGCGCTTGGCGTCGTGCTGGCCAACGATGTGGCGATCCAACTCCTGCACGATCTCGCGCGGGGTCATGGTGGCGGAGGAAACTTCGATCTTGTGGCTCATGGGGTACTCGCGCTTGATGGCCGAAGAGCTCAGAGCTCTTCCACCACGACGTTGGTGTTGGTGTAGATGCAGATCCCGCCGGCGATGTTGATCGCCTCGGTGGCCACGCCACGTGCATCCAGATCGGTGTGCTTGAGCAGCGCCCGCGCCGCACTGAGCGCGTAGGAACCGCCGGAACCAATGGCGATGATGCCGTCTTCCGGCTCGATCACATCGCCGGTACCGCTGATGATCAGCGAGGTTTCACGGTCAGCCACGGCCAGTAGCGCTTCGAGCTTGCCGTAGCGGCGATCGGTGCGCCAATCCTTGGCCAGCTCCACCGCAGCGCGGGTCAGCTGGCCGTGCTTTTCAAGCTTGGCTTCAAACAATTCAAACAAGGTGAACGCATCAGCGGCTGCACCTGCAAAACCCGCCAGCACCTGGCCATCGCGGCCAAGCCGGCGCACCTTGCGCGCATTGCCCTTCATCACCGTATGGCCCAGGGTGACCTGACCATCACCAGCAATCGCCACATGCTCGCCGCGGCGCACGCAGCAGATGGTGGTGGCATGAAACACGTTCGGGTTCTGACTGGGGTCCATACGGCCTCCGGAATACTGTTCACCGGTAATGGGGCCGGTCTGCGCCGCGATCAAGCCTCCCCCCACCAGCGACAGCCACCATTCAGAAAAATCCAACCGGTAGTGCCGAGCCATGCTCGGCAGAGGCCTCCCCAGCAATCCAGCCGACCGTCTTGTAGGAGCGGCGTGAGCCGCGAAGCTGGTGGTTTGTCAGGTTGCGGGTGTTTGCGCGATCTGCAGGTGCTGTGGTTTCGCGGCGTAAACCCCCCCGAAACGGGGGGGGGATGTATT
>NZ_JBRREC010000138.1:0-8045 GCF_056760015.1 Stenotrophomonas sp. STEN029
GGCCGGGCTTACCCGCCTAAGCCACGTATCGGTCAGATTGCAAACATGCAGGCGACTTCATCGATGCCAGCTTCGCGGCTGACGCCGCCCCCACAAACCACAACCGCTCTCAGGCTTTTACGCGCGGTTCTTCAACAGCATTTCCAGGGCCTTGCCCACTGCCACGAACGCAAATGCGCCGGTGATATGCGTTGCCGCGCCAAGACCGCCGCCGCAATCCAGCTTCAAGGCCTCGTCCGGGCCCAGATTCGGGCGGATGCCACAGACGCTGCCGTCGGCCTGCGGGTACTTCACGTTCTCCAGCGAATACACCGCCGGCACGCCGAAGTAGCGCTTTGCGCTCTTGGGGAAGTTGAACTCGCTGCGCAGCTTCTTGCGGATCAGCGCCATCATCGCGTCATGCTCGGTACGCGATACGTCGCGCACCCGTACCAGGGTTGGATCGGTACGCCCGCCAGCCGCACCAATGGTGATCATCGGCAGCTTGCGCCGGCGGCACCAGGCGATGGTCTCGACCTTCACCCGGAAGCTGTCACAGGCGTCGATCACCAGATCAAAACCACGGTCCAGCAACTCGGCCATGTTGGCTGGGGTCAGGAACGATTCCACCGCCTCGACCTGGACATCCGGGTTGATCGCACGGCAGCGCTCGGCCATCGCCACAGACTTGTTGCGACCGTATTGCCCGGCCATCGCCGGCAGCTGTCGGTTGGTGTTGGAAACGCAGATATCGTCGGCGTCGATCAGGCTCAGGTGGCCCACCGCCGAGCGCACCAGCGCTTCCACGATCCACGAGCCGACCCCACCCATGCCAACCACGGCGACCTTGCAGCCGCTCAGATGGGTGATGGTGCCTGCCCCGTACAGCCGGTCGATACCGGCAAAGCGCTCACGCAATTCTTCTTTCATCGGCGCATTTTACGGCCTGCCCCGGCATGGCGGCGAGCCGACCATCGGCACGATGACACGGGCTTCGCTTGTGCCGCTGCATAATGCCCGGCAGTCGAACCCCTTTGCCACGTAGCCTGGAGCCAACGCAATGTCCGACCCAGCACCCGTCCGCCCCCCGTCCAAAGCCTCACGCTACCTGTTCGTCCTGCTCGCCGGCCTGCTGATCGGGGTGATCGCCACCGTGATGGGGATGCGCGCCATCCAGGCCCGCCAGGATCACTTCCCGGACAGTCTGATGACGGTGATGGCCAAGCAGGCCCAATTGCTGGATGAGAGCCGGAAGCAGAACCGCTGCAGCGTCACCGACAGCACACCACGCCTGCAGACACTGCGGGCACTGGCCAACGACCTGGAGACCGCCTTCCCGGGTCTGCGCGATGACGAGCGCTTCCAGCAGCACGCCAGCCGCTTCCGCGCCACCTTGAACGATGCACTGGCCAAGCCGCCTGCAGATTGCGCCACGTTGGCTGCTGCGGTGCAAAAAATCGGCAGCGACTGCAAGTCGTGCCATCAGGACTTCAAGTAAGCAAACTGCGTTTTCACATGTGATTGGCCCTCCATTCACATGCAAAACCGCAGGATCTTCGCCGCGGGTCACTCAGTTGTACCCACTTTCAATCTGGCAAGGAGAAACACCATGAAGATCCAACTGATCGCTGCAGGCGCAATTGCCAGTCTGGCGCTGGCCGGTTGCGCAACCTCCCCCGGTTACGGTGGTGGCTACAACAACGGCGGCTACAACAATGGTGGTAACTACGGCAACAACAACGGCTACAACCAGAACCGTTGCACCGATTGCGGCATCGTCACCCGCATCGATACCGTCGCCTCCGGCCGCACTGCGCCCAGCGCAACCGGTGCCATTCTCGGCGGCATCGTCGGCGCAGTCGCAGGCCACGAGATCTCCGACAAGACCGGCGGCAGCAAGGGCAACCAGAACATCGCCGCCGTCGCAGGCGCGGTTGGTGGCGCCATGGCCGGTAACAAGATCCAGCAGAACGTCACCGGCAACTCGTATGACATCCAGGTGCGCATGGACGATGGCCGCGTGATCGTGGTCAACCAGAAGGACCTGGGCGGTATCCGCGAGAACACCTATGTGCGCGTGGTCAACGGCCGCGTGGTGCTCCGCTGAGCCGTTCCCGTCACCACTGACGGAGAAAGGCCCGCTTGCGCGGGCCTTTCTTTTAACTGTACGACCGCCGGATCAGGCCGGCTGTACGGCGTCAGCCTGCAGGCCCTTCTGGCCCTGCACAACGGTAAAGGTGACCTTCTGGCCTTCCTTCAGGCTTTTGAAGCCATCGGTCTGGATGGCGCGGAAGTGCACGAACACGTCCTCACCATTCTCGCGGCTGATGAAGCCGAAGCCCTTGGCGTCGTTGAACCACTTGACGGTACCGGTTTCGCGATCAGACATCTCGACTTACTCCCTGTAGCTCTTTCGTTTGATGGTTACGCCCGGTGAGGCGGCTGGTTGCAAGGAGGAAGCGAGGTGCAGCGATGCAGCAAATCCTTGGATCTACCCATCAGGCCACGATTCACGGTGACCTTGCCAAGCTCAGCGGCTGCAACTTAACTCGGGGCTAAATAAATTGCAACACCGGCACATGCATTAAAGTCAACCCCTATCCGACCCCCTTCAGAGCACACATGGACTATTCATTCATCTTCTATCTGGTAGGCGCCCTGCTGGTCCTGGTCGGCATAGCCGGCATCATCCTGCCCGCGCTGCCGGGGGTGCCGCTGGTGTTCGTCGGCTTGCTGCTGGCCGCCTGGGGCGACGGCTTCAACCGGGTAGGCTGGCTGCCCCTGGTGGTACTGGGTGTATTGACGGTCATCTCGATCATCGTGGATGTGATCTGCACCGTCGCCGGCGCCAAGAAAGTGGGCGCCAGCAAGCTGGCCCTGATCGGCTCGGCGATAGGTACGGTGGTCGGCCTGTTCTTCATGCCGATCGGCCTGTTCGTGGGTCCGTTCCTCGGCGCCCTCGGCGGTGAGTACCTGCACGGCCGTCAGCTCGGCCAGGCCACCAAGGTCGGCCTCGGCACCTGGCTGGGCATCGTCCTCGGGGTCGCACTCAAGCTGGGCCTGGCAGTCGCCATGGTCGGCGTGTTCGCCATTGCCTGGTTCTTCTGAACGCCACCCTGACTCCACGTGGACAGGGTAATCACCGACAATCCTCAACTTGCCACTGCTGCCGGCGTGCAATTTCCCCGATTGCCCCGGCCCGGCCACCCCACAGCGACCGGATGGAACCCATGCAAATACACGCTCTTCGCCATGCCCTGCTGCTCATCCTGAGCGGTGCCAGCGCTTCGGCTCTCGCGCAGGAATCGATGCCAACCCCCGCCTCGCCGCAGGCCTGCTTCGCGCTTGAGACCGATGCCACCCGCCTGGCCTGCTACGACAGCGCACTCGGCCGCACCCCCACCGACACCCGTGCAGCCGATGCCGCGGCCGCCGCTGCACAGCAGGCGCGCAAGGAGGCCAAGGCCACCGCCAAGGAACTGGACCAGCCACTACCACGCCGCAACGAGCTGTTCGCGCATGACGAACTGGATTCGGCAGCCGCCAATGCCGGCCGCGGCTCCTTGCTGGACAGCCGCTGGGAGCTGGCCAAGGACTCCAAGCTGGGCCTGTTCCAGCTGCGCGCCTACAAGCCGGTGTATCTGCTGCCGGCCTTCTGGAGCAGCAAGCCCAATGAGATGCCGCACTCGCCCAACCCCAACAACACCGTCACCCAGGCCGAGGAGCTGGACAGCACAGAGCTGAAGTTCCAGCTCAGCTTCAAGACCAAGGTCACCGAGAACCTGTTCGGCGACAACGGCGATATCTGGGTTGGCTATACCCAGAGCTCGCGCTGGCAGGCCTACAACAGTGAACTGTCGCGCCCGTTCCGCGAAACCAACTACGAACCCGAGGTGATGCTGACCTTCCGCAACGGCTACTCGCTGTTTGGCTGGAACGGGCGCATGACCGGCTTCAGCCTCAACCATCAATCCAATGGCCGCAGCGATCCACTTTCGCGCAGCTGGAACCGGGTGGTGATGAACGTCGGCCTGGACCGTGAGAACTGGGCGATCATGCTGCGCCCCTGGTACCGCATTCCGGAAGGTCGACGCGACGACAACAATCCGGACATCGAGGACTACATGGGCCGCGGTGACGCCACCCTGGTCTACAACCGCAACGGCCATGAGCTGGCCATCACCGGCCGCCACTCATTGCGCAGCGGTGATCGCTCGCATGGCTCGCTGCAGATGGACTACGGCTTCCCGATCAACAAGCTGCTGCGCGGCCATGTACAGGTATTCGATGGCTACGGCGAGAGCATGATCGACTACAACCACCGCGCCACCTACATCGGCCTTGGCGTGTCCCTGCTGGAGTGGTTCTGAACAATGAAAGCGACCATCTGGCACAACAACCGCTGTTCCAACTCACGCGGCGCGCTGGCGCTGCTGCAGGAGGCAGGTGTCGATGTCGAGGTCATCAACTACCTCGACAACCCGCCCACGGCCGCCCAGCTGCGCACGCTGCTTGACGCCATGGGCATGCCTGCCCGCGACTTGCTGCGCAGCAAGGAGACCGCCTATGCCCAGCTTGGGCTGGCCGCGAAACTCGATGACGAGGCTGCATTGGTCGAAGCGATGAGCCAGCACCCGACGCTGATCAACCGGCCCATCGTGCGTACCGCCAAGGGCACGGCCCTGTGCCGCCCACCGGAAACCGTGCTCAGCCTGATCGGCTGAGCCCCGCTCTCTGCAGCACCTGCTCTGGCGCCGCCCTGGCGTGCGCCAGGCAACCTCAGTTGCGCTTGGCAGTGGCCTGGACGATGGCGTCGTAGAGCTCTTCGAAGCTTTGCCTGGGCTGGAACAATTCGCCATTGATGAAGAAGCTGGGCGTGCCAGTGACACCGCTACGCATACCGCTCTCGATATCACGCTGTATCCGCAGCAGACTATTGCTGTCGTCCATCGCTTCGGCCAGCCCATCTTCCGGCAAGCCCAACTCACGCATCAGCTCGCGATAGACCACCTCGCCGAGCTGCTGCTGACTGCGGAACAGCGCGTCATGCGCCTCCCAGAACTTGCCATGGTCGGCGGCATACTCAGCAGTGATCGCCGCTGGCAACGCCTGAGGGTGCGCCTGCACCAGCGGGAAATTGCGGAACACCAGGCACAAGCCTTCGCCAAAGCGCTGCTGCAGGCGCTTCACCAGCGAAAACGCCTCGCCGCAGTACGGGCATTGGTAGTCGGCATACTCAACCAGTACCACCGGCGCATCCAGGCTGCCCTGGACGTGATCCGCCATGCTCACCGGAACCGTCAATCCGCTCATCCCTTCACTCCCGATCATTGCTGCCAATTCACCGTGCAAGCGTAACGTTTGATCATGGCAACGCTACCCATTCAACCGCGCAGCGGGCGTGAAGTATGGCTATCGAACCCAGCCTGCCACTACCGCCGTTCAGCAGACGCAGGCAGAATCGGCCGATCAAAGACAGGAAGTCCGCAATGGTCCGTACCCGCCGTTCATTCTTTGCCTACGGCTCCGCGCTGCTTGGAGTCCTGAGCCTGCTGGCCGTTGCCTGTTTCCATTTCCCCGAACTGCTGACCAGCCGCGAGTTCCGCGCGGTCTACAACGAACAGTTTGCCCGCCACCTGCTGCTGGTCGGGCTGGCAGCTGCGTTCATCATGGGTACCATCGCGATCCTGCGCGATCGCAACAAGCGCATCGCCACCCTGGGCGTCGGCACGGCAACTCTGGCGGTGCTGCTCGGCGGCACCAATGTCCAATTCGACGCCATCGGCCAGACGCCGTACTCGCTAGGCCTGGATTGGTTCGTGCTGTCGCTGTTCTTCTCGGCGCTGGTATTCGTGCCGCTGGAACGATACCTGGGCAAGCGTGAGCTGTCGCCGCTGCGTCCTGGCTGGCGTACCGATGTGGCCTACTTCTTCATGAGCCACGTACTGGTGCAGTTCATCCTGATCCTGGTCACCGCTTCCACCTCGACCATCGCCGGGCTGGCAGCGTTCCCCTCGTTGAAGACAGCCATCCAGTCACTGCCGGTGTGGGCACAGTTCCTGATCGCAGTCTTTGTCGCCGACATGGCCCAGGCCCTGCTGCACCGCGCGTATCACAACATCCCCTGGCTCTGGCGCTTCCACGCCGTGCACCACTCCAGCCGGCACATGGACTGGCTGGCCGGCTCACGCGTGCACTTTGTCGAGATCGTGCTGACCCGCAGTGCGGTGTTGTTGCCGCTGCTGATCCTAGGCTTCTCCACCCCGGCGGTGAATGCCTACGTGATCCTGGTCGGCCTGCAGGCGGTGTTGGCGCACGCCAATCTCGGCATCCGCTTCGGTTGGCTGGAATACCTGCTGGTACTGCCGCGCTACCACCACTGGCACCACGCCCGACAGCAGGACTATGTCGACGTCAACTACGCCATCCACCTGCCGCTGGTGGACATGCTGATGGGCACCTTCAAGCTACCGCGCGATCAAGCCCAATGGCCGCAGGAGTATGGCGTGATGAAGCTGGAGACGGTGCCCAACGGCATCATCAAACAGCACCTGATGCCGTTCCAGGGAGGACGCAAGTTCGACGACCACGTCGATTGAGCGATCCGCCCGGCTCTTGTAGGGGCGGCGCTGGGTGGCCTCGGGCCATAAGCCGCGAAGCCACCAATGTCACCGCACCGTCACGCTCACAACCAATCACTGATCCCCTCACGCCGATAAACCTCGGCAAATGCCGGCCGCGCCTTCATCCGCGCTGCATGCGCAGCCAGCGCCGGCCAGCTGTCGCTAGGACGCGGCATGTTGCGGCTCCAGCGCATCAGCATGGTCAACATGAAATCGACGACGCTCAGCTGATCGCCCAGAACATGGGGGCCATGCGCACCCAGATGATCAGCCATCTGCTGCCAGGCTGCTTCCAACTGCAGCCGGGCCCGCTGCTTCACTTCCTCTGCATGCAATTCACCAGCCGGCTCCTGCGGATAGAACCAGGCGCGATAGGCTGGCATCAAGGTGTACACGCAGAAACACATCCAACGGTAATAGTCACCGCGCGCAGCGCTGCCCGGCGCGGGTGCCAGCCCTGCCTGCGGGTGCAGATCGGCGAGATGCATGGCAATGGCAGCGGACTCGGTCAGTACCTGTCCATCCAAGATCAGCGCAGGCACGCGGCCGGCAGGATTGATCGCCAGGAACTCCGCTGACTTCTGTTCGCCGCGCTCAAAATCCAGCTGGCGCAGCTCATGCGCGATACAAAGCTCGATCAGCAGCCAATGCACCACCAATGAAGCAGTGCTTTGCGATCCGTACAGAACAACCGACATGCGCTGGGTTCCCGGCTGGAAAAACACATTCTAACCAGGCCAGAGACCGCACTTGTAGGAGCGGCGTAAGCCGCGAAGCTGATGAAGCAACCGCTGCAGCAACAGCAAAGATCAAAAGCACCCCTCTCCAACCCTCCCCTTGCCTGCGGCAAAGGGAGGTAGCAGACGCCGCGCCGCCGTGCTTTCGTGGCAGCGGCGTAGGCTGCGGAGCTGATGATTTGATGGCTTCCCGGGAAAGCCTCTGCCGAGCATGGCTCGGCACTACAGGTGCGTCGCAGCTATCGGCTGGTTCAGTTGCAGCTGTTCATGCAACTGTTCAAGCGTTCGCCACACACCGACGCGGCAGACCTGTTCTGGCAGAACGCCTGTGAAGTCTGGCATGCACCGCGCAGCTCCGGATTGGCGATCTTGTCACACTGGTTGTTGCGGTTCGCTTCACCACAGTCGCCGTAACTGCGTGGGTTGGCATTGCAGCGCTGATAGGCGTTCTGGCAATACGTCACGCAGGCTGCGGGATCGTTGCGCGGCGCGCCCTGCCAACCGCCGCCGCTCGCACAGGCGGCAAGCAACAACACCATCGGAACAAGCACCCATGTAAACCTGCGCATCGGACAATCCCTGGAAACGACGACGGCCCCCCCCAAAACCCGGGCCGCGCCGGCGAAACCCAGGAAACCGGGGGGTTAAAGCGCGGTAAAAGGAAATTTTCAAAGGGGGGCGGGCAATAACGCGGCCCCCGGGTGTT
>NZ_JBRREC010000139.1:0-7983 GCF_056760015.1 Stenotrophomonas sp. STEN029
CGCCCCCCGCCCCCCCCCCCGCCCCCACCCCCCCAACCCCCCCCCCCCCCCCCCCCCGCCCCCCCCCCCCCCCCCGGGCCCCCCCCCCCCACCCCCCGGGTGGCGCCGCCCTTACCCGGGGCTACCGACTCCGACCGATAACACTGTCCCTATTCCCTGCCACCGGTCCCAGGCCGCAACGCATCCGCCGCCAACAGTCGATCCAGGATCGACTTCAATGCCAGCGGCCGCACCGGCTTGTGCAATAGCGTCAGTCCCTGCTCCAACACTTCGCGCCGCGTCGCAAGACTGTCATCGGCACTGAGGATCAACGTAGGTCGCGCGCCAAAGCGTTCGCCCAACCGCAGCTGCAATGCAGTGCCGGTATCGCCATCGTCCAGGTTGTAGTCGAACAACCACAGACTCGCAGGGATCTGCTGCAATGCCGCCACCGCCTGCGCTTCGCCCGAGGCCTCGGCCACCTCATAGCCCCAACCGCGCAGCAGTCCGGCCAATCCCTGCAGGGCGGCAGGATCGTTATCAACCACCAGTACCGGCACGCCGCCCGAGGTTGCCGCAGTGCGTGCGCGCGGCTGGTTCGCTATCTGCGGCGAGCTCACACGCTGCAACGACACCGAGAACACCGTGCCCTGCCCTTTCTCACTGCGCAGCCGCAGCGGCGCATGCAGCAGGCCGGCAATACGGTCTGCGATCGCCAGGCCGAGGCCAAGTCCCTGCCCACTGCTGTCCTCGCCGCGCCGGAACTCCTCGAATATTCGCTGCTGTTCTTGCTTGGCAATACCCGGGCCAGTGTCGTGCACCTCAACCCGCAGGCGCTCGCCATCGCGGCGCACGCCCAACAGCACGCCGCCCTGGCTCGTGTAGCGCACCGCATTGGCAAGGAAGTTCTGCAGCACCCGTCGCAGCAGCTGCGGATCACTGTTCACCCAGGCAACGGTGGGCACATAGTGAAACGCCAGCCCACGCGCAGTGGCCAGCGCACGGAACTCCGAAACCAAGGGGTCCAGCACTTCAGCCAGCGGCAGGTCACGCGGCTGCGGCACCAACCCACCGGCTTCCAGCCGCGACATGTCGAACAGGCCGGTCAATAGATCGGTGGTCGAATCCAGGGCGCCGCGGATCTGCACCACCGCCTGTTGCTGCTGGCTGGACTCCACCTGTTGCGCCAGCGTATCGGTGAACAGATGCGCAGCGTGCAGCGGCTGCAGCAGGTCATGTCCCACCGCAGCCAGAAAGCGGCTCTTGGCATCATTTGCCCGCTCGGCCTCACGCTTGGCCGATTCCAGCAACGCGGTACGTTCGCCAACGCGCTGCTCCAGCGTCTCGTTGCTGCGCTTGAGTTCGCGCTCGCTGCGGCGGAATTCGGTGACGTCGGTAAAGGTGGCGACAAAACCACCGCCCGGCATCGGATTGCCACGAATCTCGACGATGCTGCCATCGGGAAACACGCGCTCGGTAAGATGCGGCGTGCCGGCGCGCATGAAGGCCAGACGCCGATCCACCGCACGCTCATCGCCACCGCGCGCCGGCATTGCCTGCAACGCCCAGCGGGTCAGGTCCATGATCGGCCGCCCCACCTGCAACAACTCATCCGGGAAGCCGAACATGCGCGCATAAGGTCGGTTCCATGCCACCAGCCGCTGCTCGCGATCGATCACGCTGATTCCTTGGCTCATGTTCTGCAACGCGGCCTGCAGCACCTGCTGGCTGAAACGCAGATCCTGCGAGGCCTCGCTGACGATGGCTGCCACGGTCGCCAGCTCATTTCCTTCGCGACGTGCGGCATCCAGCAATAGACGCGCGGAGGCGGCACCGAGCACCGCCGACAACTCGCGCTCGATGCTGGCCTCGATCGACGCTGCCACCGCACCGCTGCGCGGCGCGTCTGCCAACAGCTGTTGCACGCGCTCGTCGGGCAGGAAGCGGCGCCCCGCATTGCGCAGGGTATCGGCATCCAGGTTGCGGCTGATGCGATCGGGCGTGTCGCGACGCCATGCCATCGCCAGCAAGGTCACCGCCGTGCCAACGAAAAGACTCGCTCCCACGGCCCGTCCCAGCGGCGTCCAGCCAGTCAGGCCAAACAGACCTTGCGGGGCAAGCCACTGCCATCCGAACGGCCCCTGCTGCAGCCACATCGGTGTACGCCCGCCACTTTCCAGCAGCGATGGCAGCAACAGCACCCAGGCCCAGGTCGCAAAGCTGGCGACCACACCAGCAATGGCGGCACGTGGTGGCGTCTGCGGTCGCCAGATGGCGAACGCCAGCACCGGCACCAGCGTCGCCATCGCCGAGAACGACACCGCACCGATATCGGCCAGCACATTGCCACCGCCAATCAGGCGGCTATAGCCCCAGGCCAGCAGCATGATCACGCAGATGCCTGCGCGTCGCAGCCACACCAGTTCGCGTCGATGATCACCGCCGCCGGCGCGCGCCCACGCGCTGCGCACCAGACCTGGCGCAAACCAATGGTTGCCGATCATCAGGCTCAGCGTGAGCGTACTGACCACGACCATGCCGGTAGCTGCACTCAGGCCACCGAGGAAGGCAAACAGGGCAACCCCTTCATGGCCAGCAGCGAACGGCAGCGCCAACGTGTACATGTCGGAAGGCACGCTATTGCCCAGCAGCATCGTACCGGCGCGTGCCAATGGCAGGATGGGCAGCGCGATCAGCAGCAGGTACAAGGGGAACAACCAGCGTGAGGTGCGCACATCGGCAGGATCGCGGCATTCCACCACGCCGATATGGAACTGATGCGGCAGCAGGAACATCGCCAGTCCACCAAGTATCACCAGCGGGATGAAGCCGCCCTCAGGCGCGCTGACGGGTGCCACGGGGGCTGCTTGCACACCCTTCAAGCCAAACCAGACAAATACCCCCAGCGCCAGCATCGCGCCCAGTTTGAATACCGATTCGGCCGCCATTGCCAGCACCAGCCCGCGATTGTGCTCGGAGGCATCGGCGCGGCGTGCGCCAAACAACATCGCGAACAAGGCCATTGCCAGCGCCACGTACAAGGCGCTGTCCTGCCAGATCGAACCGCCCTGCCCGGCCTCCACCGCGCGCGAGGTGATCATGCCGAAACTCATCGCCACCGCCTTGAGCTGCAGTGCGATATACGGAATCAAGCCGAGCACGGTCACCAGCGTCACCGTTGCCGCCAGCCAGGCATCGCGGCCCAGCCGCGCGGCGATCAGGTCGGCCAGCGAGGTCGCGTTGGTTTCGCGCGCCAGCCGCACCAGCCGCATCATCACGCCGATGGCCAGCGCATAGAACAGGATCGCACCGACGAAGGTCGGCGGTAGCGGCCAGCCATGGCGCGCGGCCTGGGTAACGGTGCCGTAGAAAGTCCACGAGGTGCAGTGCACCGCCAGTGACAGCGCATAGATGTGCCGCCAATGGCGGGCAAACGCGGTGGGCCGGCGTTCGCCGTACAAGGCCACGCCGAACATCAAGGCCAGCCAGGCCAGACCCGCCAAGGCCACTGTTACCAGACTCAACATGGAAAGCGTTTCCCGGAAGCTGTTTGGCAGGATACGGAGTTAAGAGCGAAGGATGAAGCGGTGCAGGCTCAAAGCCCCTCGCCCTCCGGGGCGAGAAGATGCGTTTGCGAACCATAGGTTCGCGCTTCGTCGAGCGCCCTCGCGCTGGCGCGGGGGCCGGGGCGCGGAGCGGGGGTTGGGGTGAGGGTGCGGTTCGCTGGCAATTTGCTTCTTCCTTTGCATCAAAAGCCAGAGCTCCAAAGCCAACAGCAAAAGCTCCCCTCACCCCAACCCCTCTCCCGCAGGCGGGAGAGGGGCTTAAAGCAACAGCAACAGCAACAGCCAACGCCAACGCCAACGCCAAAGCCAAAGCAAAAGCCAACGCCAAAGCAGCAGCACCTGCTCCGGCAACCGACGCCGCAGCTACAACCAGAGCACCAACAACAAACGCAAAAGCCCTCCCCCGCCATGCGGGAGAGGGCTGCCTTGCATTCCAATCAGCCAGCCGTCGCCGGCTCCATCATCAGAAGTTGTAACGCACCGACACATACCAGTTGCGCGGCAGGCCGTAGTACGCGGTCTGGATGTTGCCAACGCTGGCGAACTCCTGGCCTTCGGTCTTGTACTGCTTGTCGGTAAGGTTGCGCACGCCCGCACGTACCTGCCAGGTCAGCTGCGACGAATCCCATACGCCGTAGGCGCCCAGCAGCGTGTAAGCGTCCTGGCTCAGCACCTTGCGGTTGTCCACCGACAACCAGGTTTCGCTGCGATACGACACGTCGCCGCCAAAGGTCAGGCTGCCGTTGTCACCCAGCGAGAACACATGCTGCAGGGCCACGCGGGCGGTCACGTCCGGCGAGAACGGCACGTGGTCGTGGTTCACGGTCGGATCGTAGCCGGCGTAGGACGGATCGAGACGGAAGTCCTCGAAGCTGTCGTACTTGGCGTCCATCCAGCCCAGCTGTGCGCTCAAGGTGGTGGACTCGCCCAGCAGCGCGCTGCCTTCCAGCTCGATGCCCTTGATGTTGAGCTTGGCCGCATTCAACACCGGGAAGGTGCCCACGTCCTGCGATACGCGTGCCTGGAAGTCGCTGTAGTTGCTGTAGAACGCAGTGGCGGTGCCGCGCAGTCGGTGATCCGCCGAGCTGCCCTTCAGGCCCAGCTCGTAGGTCCACACGTATTCCGGGTCGAACTTGGCGTGCTGGGTGTCGTACACGGTGTTGGCGCGGCCGTTGAAGCCACCGGACTTGAAGCCACGGTTGGCCGACACATAGCCCATCAGGTTATCGCTGAATTCCTTCTGCAGGCTGATCGACGGCGTCACTGCCGTCCACGAGGCCTTCGCATCGAATGCGACCGTGCCGTTCAAGCTGGCGAACGGGGCGCCCCAGAACGTGCTGGTGGAACGGTCGTAGTCCTTCTTGTCCTTGGTCCAACGCACACCGGCGGCGACGGTCCAGGTCGGTACGAACTCCCAGTTCACATGCGCGAATGCCGCGGTGGACGTGGTGGTCAGGTCATCGTCGATGGTGCGCAGGAACGGCACCTTGCCGCCCAGGAACGAGAACAGGTCGTCTGCATAGGCTTCCTGGTAGGACGGCACGTTCTCCTTCATGTAGTACGCACCAAAGGTGGCGTGCAGGTTGGAGCCGTTGTCGTAATGCAGCTGGAATTCCTGGCTCTTCTGGTTCTGGTCCAGCGCCACCAGCACGTCGCCCAGTTCGTACTCGGAGGCGTCGATGTCGATATACGACTTGGTCTTGAGCTTGCGGTAGGAGCTGATGCTCTTCAGCGTGAACTGCTCGTTGATGTCCCAGTTCATCGACAGCGAGGCACCGGAGTGCTTCAGGTACTGGCCTTCGCCGTTCTGGAACGAGGTCTGCGCACGACGATTCCATTCACCGGTTTCTCCCGGCTGCAGCACGATGACACCCGCTGGAGCCAGGCTGGTCTGCAGCAATGGTGCCATCGGACGGCCCAGCGTCAGCGCCGCATCCTGCTTGGTGGTGTCCAGCGACAGCACCGCGCTGAAGTTGTCGGTCGGCTGGAATGCCAGCTTCGCGCGCAATGCCTCGGTGTCATCGTCGTTGTAACGCTTGCCGGTGACCGCATCCTTGACGTAGCCGTCATTGGTGATCTTGGCGCCAGCAATGCTGGCAGCCACGGTGTCGCTCAGCTTGCCCGAGACATAGAAGCGGCCTTCCAGGCGACCATAATCACCGGCAGTCACTTCCACCGCGCCGCCTTCATTGTCGAAGGGGTTCTTGGTGGTCAGCTTGATCGCACCACCGGTGGAGTTCTTGCCGTACAGCGTGCCCTGCGGGCCGCGCAGCACTTCCAGCTGCTGGATGTCGAACAGCGAGAACAGCGCGCCATTGATACGCGAGTAGTAGACGTCGTCCACATACATGCCCACGCCCGGGTCGAAGGTCTGCAGCGCATCGGGCTGGCCGATGCCGCGGATGAAGACGTTGACGCTGTTGGCCGAACCGCGGCCCTGGGCGATGTTCATGTTGGGCACGGCGCCCTGCAGGCCTTCCACGGTCGAGGCCTGCAGATCCTTGATCTGCTCCTCACCGAAGGCACTGACCGCCACCGGCACGTCCTGGATGGATTCGCTGCGACGACGCGCGGTCACGGTCACTTCGTCCAGCTGCGTCGCCGTGGTGCCTGCCGGCACCGCCTGCTGCTCCTGCGCCTGCACGAATGCGGCCGGTGCCAGCAGAATGCCACCGATGGCGATACTCAGATACTTGCGCTTCATTGGTCTCCCTCCTCCCGGGTATGACGTTGCGACACACGAATGCCGCCATGGAGCGCACGTTAATGGAGCGTTAGCCGGCCGCGTATAGTCCCTTCGTACAGTGGGCCGGGCCGCCCCCGATCCTGATACTCGCCGGCAATGTATTGGCCGGGGAGCTGTGAATGTCGTTTCTGATCGTATTGGCGGCCCTGTGCTTCCTGATGTTTGTCGCCTACCGCGGCTACAGCGTGATCCTGTTCGCGCCGGTGGCGGCGCTGGGCGCGGTGCTGCTGACTGACCCCAGCTTGGTGCAGCCGATGTTCACCGGCTTGTTCATGGACAAGATGGTCGGCTTCCTCAAGCTGTACTTCCCGGTGTTCGTACTGGGGGCAGTGTTTGGCAAACTGATCGAGGTCTCGGGTTTCTCCAAGTCCATCGTCAGCGCCACCATCAAGCTGGTCGGGGCCAAGCGCGCGATGCTGTCCATCGTGCTGGTCTGTGCACTGCTCACCTACGGCGGTGTGTCGCTGTTCGTGGTGGTGTTCGCGGTCTACCCGTTCGCCGCCGAGCTGTTCCGCCAGAGCAACATCCCAAAGCGCCTGATTCCCGGCACCATCGCGCTGGGTGCCTTCACCTTCACCATGGACGCGCTACCGGGCACGCCGCAGATCCAGAACATCATTCCCTCGGCGTTCTTCGGCACCAACAGTTGGGCCGCACCGTGGCTGGGGGTGATCGGCACCGTGGTGATCCTGATCCTGGGCATGAGCTACCTGGAATGGCGCCGCCGTGTCGCCGTGCGCAATGGCGAGGGCTATGCGGGCGCCAACGACGAGCTGCGCAATGAGCCAGAACCCTTCCACGGCCAGAACCTCGCCCACCCGCTGGTGGCGATCACCCCGCTGATCCTGGTCGGCGTGGCCAATTTCTTCCTGACCCGCTGGATTCCCGGCTTTTACGGTGAAACCCAGTCCTTCATTCCTGCGGTGATCGGCAACCCGGCACCGGTGGTGCAGGAAGTCTCCAAGCTGGGGGCGATCTGGGCCGTGCAGGGCGCGTTGCTGCTGGGCATCCTCAGCGTCATCGCCTTTGCCTGGAAGCCGGTGGTTGCCTCGTTTGCCGAGGGCACCAAGTCGGCGATCGGCGGTGCCATGCTGGCATCGATGAACACCGCCTCCGAATATGGTTTCGGTGCGGTGATTGCCGCCCTGCCCGGCTTCCTGGTGGTGGCCAACGCACTGGGCTCGATCCCGAACCCGCTGGTCAATGAAGCGGTTTCAGTCACCGCCATGGCCGGCATCACCGGCTCGGCGTCAGGCGGCATGAGCATCGCGCTGGCGGCAATGGCCGACAGTTTCATCGCCAATGCGCAGGCTGCCGGCATTCCGATGGAAGTGCTGCACCGCGTGGCGGCGATGGCCTCCGGCGGCATGGACACGCTGCCGCACAACGGCGCGGTGATCACCGTGCTGGCCGTCACCGGCCTCACCCACCGCCAGTCCTACAAGGACATCTTCGCCATCACCATCATCAAGACGCTGGCGGTGTTCGCGATCATCGGCGTGTATTACGCGACCGGGCTGGTTTAAGCAGCCACCTGACCTGGTCTGGGCCAAGGCGGCTATTGGCAACACGCAGATTGCAAGGCATGCACCGCCCTTGTAGCCCGGGTTAGGGGCGGCCCCCCCCGGGGGGGTGGGGGAGCCCCCGGGGGGGGGGGGGGTACCGGGGGGCCCTAGCGCCCCGGCCCTGGGG
>NZ_JBRREC010000140.1:0-7718 GCF_056760015.1 Stenotrophomonas sp. STEN029
AGCATGGCTCGGCACTACAGGTGACGGTTTGTCGGTAATGCTCCAGCCGAGCATGGCTCGGCACTACAGGTGACGGTTTGTCGGTAATGCTCCAGCCGAGCATGGCTCGGCACTACGTTGGGGTTGCTTGGAAAGCCCCTGCCGAGCATGGCTCGGCACTACGGGGCGGGTCCTGGCAACTCTGGCTCCCACTCCGCCTCCAGCGTCTTCAACAGCACCGCTGCCTGGGTGCGGCTATTGCATTCGAGCTTCTTCAGCACAGCGGTGACGTGCACCTTCACCGTGTTCTCCGCCAACCCCAGCACGTGCGCGATCTGCTTGTTGAGCAGGCCATCGGCCATGCACAGCAGCACGCGCATCTGTTGTGGGGTCAACCGCGCCAGCCGTGACGCCAGCAACGCGTCATGTTCGGAACGCACCGCAGCCAGCGGCGGGAAACAGGTATCGCCGTCCATCACCGCTGCCACCGCCGCACCTATCGATTCAACCGGCGCGGATTTTGGAATGAAGCCGACCGCACCGAACTGCTGGGCCCGGCGTATCACCCGCGGATTGTCATTGGACGAAATGATGATCACCGGCAATTCGGGCCGTTCGCCGCGCAGCCACACCAGCGAGGAAAACCCGTGCGCGCCGGGCATGGTCAGGTCGAGCAGGACCAGGTCCACATCGGCATGCTCCGCCACCGCCTGGGTCAGGGCCGAGACACTGGCAACTTCCAGCATCTCGCCCACGGCACCGCCGTCGCGCAATGCATGCAGCACGGCGGCACGGAACAACGGGTGGTCGTCGGCAACAAGCACCTTGATCAGGCTCATGTCGCAAGTTTGGCACGGGCGCTGCCCGCCCGCCCTAGTCCAAAATCGCTATTGGTGGCTGAACTGCCCCTGTCTATCGTCCGCGCACTCCCCAATGTGCCGAGGCAACGGATGGCCGGTTTTACCCTGCGCGCTTCAATCGCTGGCCTGCTGATGCTGGCCAGCACCCCTGCCGCACTCGCCAGCGACCATATCACCGCCGAAGCCAGCGGTCGTCTGTACTACGAGTTCGCCCGCTTCGACAATGACAAGCGCGGTCCGGCCGAACGCCGGGGCGACGACCTGCGCGCGGCGTGGCTGGGAGTCGCCGGCAAGGTTCACAGCGTTGGGTACAAGCTCGAGGCCGACTTCGCCGGCCATCGGCCGGTCGCACGCGATGTCTATCTCACCCACAGGATCGGCACCGCACTAGTGACCATCGGGCAGTTCAAGCAGTTCTACACGCTGGATGACCGCAGCAGCGCCAACCACGCGCCGATCATCGAGCGCAGCTACCTGGTGCAGTCATTGGGTACGGCTTACCGGCTGGGCATTGGTGCGCAAGGCAACCACGACGGCATTTTCTGGAGCGGCAGCGTCTTCAGCCTGGAAAGCATCGACGTGTGGCAGGCCAAGGGCCACGTCATCGGCGGCCGGGTTGGGCATGCGCCATGGAGCCAGCCGGGCCGGGTACTGCACTTTGGCGTTTCCGGTGCCCGCGAGCACCACAGCCATCCCGGTGCCGATGGTGCCCTGCCAACGCGCGCACAGGTCCGCGCAACCGGCCACCTTGGCAGGCACGGCCGACTGCCGTTGGTGGAGTTCCGCAATGGTCGTGCGGTCACGGTCAACCGCTACAGCTTCGAGACCGCCGGCGTCTCCGGCCCATGGTCGTGGCAGGCCGAGTACGGCGGCGCCCGCTACGACGACGGTCAACAGCGCGCTGAAGTCCAGGCCGGCTATCTGCAGGGCAGCTGGCTGCTTACCGGGGAATCACGCCCCTACGACGCAAAGGGGGGCCGCTTTGTCCAACTGTCACCGGAAGGTGACTTCGGTGCATGGGAACTGGTCGCCCGCTACGACCGTATCAATGGTCGCCAATGGCCCGCGCAGCCACGCGACGTCACTGCTGAAGCGTGGACCGTCGGAGTGAACTGGTATGCCTCCAGGAACGTCCGGCTGATGCTGGACTGGACCGACAGCCGGCGTCGTGATGAACTGCTCGGGCGGACGCTGGACCACAGCGGCGTCCTTGCCGGTCGCGTCCAGCTGCACTTCTAAGCCTTGGTCCGCCTTGACCGACCCAAGGCATACAAGAAAATAATTTTCACGTATTCTCCCTTTTCGCCCCAATAGCCACCCATAATCCCGGGTGACCAAGGCAAGAGGCAGGATTCGTGCAGGAAAATTACTTTCATTCCGAAGCAGTTCTAGACGGCAAGGGCCTCCCCAGCGGGGGCCCGTGGACCCCGGCATCGCTCGCGGCCGCCGCACCGGCCATCCTCGAAGAGCAGCTGAGCCTGCCCGCCGCCGTGCTCAGCGCCCCGGCACTGCAGCACAACCTGCAGTGGATGGGTCAATTCGCGCAGGCCTATGGCTGCCAACTGGCGCCGCATGGCAAGACCACCATGAGTCCGGCGCTGTTCCGCATGCAGCTTGATGCCGGTGCCTGGGGCATCACCCTGGCCACCGCGCCGCAGACCGTTGCTGCCCATGCCGAAGGCGTACAGCGCGTGCTGCTCGCCAACCAGTTGGTCGGCAAGGGCAACTTCGAACTGATCGCCTCCCTGCAGCAGCGCGATCCGGGCTTCTGGTTCGCCTGCGTGGTGGACTCGGCCGCCAATGTGGCCGCGTTGGGCAGCTACTTCAGCGCGCGCGGGCAGCAGATCAAGGTATTGCTGGAGATTGGTCTGGCCGGTGGCCGCACCGGCGTGCGCGATGAGGCCCAGGCGCAGGCCGTACTGGATGAAATTGCGCGTTGGCCGGATGCGGTCGCGCTGGTCGGTGTCGAAGTCTACGAAGGTGTCGCTGGCGACGAGGCTGGCGTGCGCGCCATGCTGCAGCGCAGCCTTGCGCAGTGGCAGGCGATCCGTACCAGCGGCGGTTTCCGCCAGTTGCCGGCCATCCTCAGCGGCGCCGGTTCGGCCTGGTTCGACGTGGTCGCCGAGGAGTTCTCCGTGCTGGCCAACGATGCCGATGCGCAGATCGTGCTGCGTCCGGGCTGCTATCTCAGCCACGATGTCGGCATCTACCGGCAGGCGGCCGAGCGCATCCACGCCAGCAATCCGGTCGCGCGCGAGATGGGCAGCAGCCTGCAGCCGGCGCTGCGGCTATGGGCTTACGTGCAGTCGCGGCCGGAACCGGGCAAGGCCATCATCGGCCTGGGCAAGCGCGACGCAGCCTTCGATGCCGGTTTCCCCGTGCCTGCGCTGCACTATCGCCCTGGCGACGCGGCACCGAGCAACGCCGCCGCGCATTGGAAGGTCACTGCGATGATGGACCAGCACGCCTTCCTCGAACTGCAGGCCGACGATGAGCTGCAGGTGGGCGACATGCTCTGTTTCGACATTTCCCACCCCTGCCTGACCTTCGACAAATGGCGCCACCTGCTGGTGGTCGATGACGCACACCGCGTTGTCGGCGCTGTTTCCACGCAGTTCTAACCGCTTCCATTGAGCCTGTTCGCATGACCGACGGTAATCTGCTGTTGATCTACGCCGCATTGTCGATCCTTGCACTGATCGTGCTGATCGCCCGCTTCCGACTCAATCCCTTCATCAGCGTCACCCTGGTGTCGGTGGGCCTGGCGCTATTTGCCGGCATGCCGGCGCCGGAGATCCTGCCCGCCTACGAACAAGGTGTCGGCAAGACGCTGGGGCACATCGCATTGATCGTCGCGCTGGGCACCATGCTCGGCAAGATGATGGCCGAGTCCGGCGGCGCCGAGCGCATCGCGCGCACCCTGATCGCCCGCTTCGGCACGAAGAACGTGCACTGGGCGATGATGTTGATCGCCTTCTGCGTGGGCTTGCCGATCTTCTTCGAGGTCGGCTTCGTGTTGCTGATCCCGATCGTGCTCAATGTCGCCCGCCGCACCGGCGTACCGCTGTTGCTGGTCGGCCTGCCGATGGTGGCCGGCTTGTCGGTGGTGCATGGCCTGGTGCCGCCGCATCCGGCGGCGATGCTGGCGGTGAATGCCTATGGCGCCGATGTCGGCCGCACCGTGTTCTATTCGCTGTTGATCGGCTTGCCGACCGCAGCCGTCGCCGGCCCGGTATTCGCCAAGTTCGTGGCGCCACGGGTCAAGCTACCCACGCACAACCCGATGGAAGCGGCGCTGCTCGACGAAGGCCATGGCCGCATTCCCGATGAGCAGCTGCCCGGCTTCGGCATCACCCTGGCCACCTTGCTGTTGCCGGTGGTGCTGATGCTGCTCGGCGGCTGGGCCGACCAGATCGCTACACCCGGTTCGGCCCTCAACCACGGCCTGCGCTTCATCGGCCACTCGGTGGTCGCGTTGCTGCTGGCGACCCTGATGAGCTTCATCACCCTGGGCCTGATGCGCGGCTTCAGCCGTGAACAGATCCTCAAGTTCACCCAGGAATGCCTGGCACCCACAGCGGCGATCACCTTGCTGGTCGGTGCCGGTGGCGGCCTCAACGGCATCCTCGTGCATACCGGCGTCGCCGCCGAAATCATCGGCTTGTCGCAGCGCTTCGAACTGTCGCCGCTGCTGATGGGCTGGACCATGGCCGCGCTGATGCGTATCGCCACCGGCTCGGCAACCGTGGCGATGACCACCGCCTCCGGCATCGTCGCGCCGATTGCAGCCGCCATGGGCTATGCCCACCCTGAATTGCTGGTGCTGGCCACCGGTGCCGGCTCGGTGGTGCTGTCACACGTCAACGACGGTGGCTTCTGGCTGGTGAAGGAATACTTCAACATGACTGTCGCCCAGACCTTCAAGACCTGGACGGTGCTCGAAACCCTCATTTCCGTCATCGCCCTGTCCCTGGTGATGGCCCTGTCCATGGTGCTTTGAACATGTCGCAGAATACGTTCGATATCGTCTATGAGCTGCGCCAGCGCCAGCACGAGTTCAGCCCGGTCGAGGCGCGGATTGCCGCGGCGATCCTGGCCGACGTGGATGCCGCCGCGCAGTACGGCGTCAGCGAGCTGGCTGAACGCGCCGAAGTCAGCGCTGCCGCCATCTCGCGCTTTGCCAAGGCATTGGGCTGCGAACACGTCCGCGAGCTGCGCGCACGGCTGGCCTCGGCCAGCGCGGTCGGCAAGCGCTTCCTGGAGCAGCAGAACGCACCGCCGGTATCCGCGCTGTACGCGCAGATCTGCGATGACATCCAGGAGAGCCTGCGTCACAACATCGCCAATCTGAAAGAGGACGTGGTGCAGGAACTGGCCGAAACCATCTGCCAGGCACGCATGATCCACATCTTCGGTCTCGGTGGTTGCTCAACGGTATTCGCACAGGAGCTGCAGAGCCGCTTCGTCCGCTTCGGTCGTCCCGTCTCGGCCTGCAGCGATGCCTTGATGATGAAGATCATCGGCGCCACGCTTGGACCGCAGGATCTGGTGCTGGTGCTGTCGGTCAGCGGCATTACCCCGGAAATCATCTCGGCGGTGGACATCGCACGCACCTACGGTGCCCGCATCGGCGCCATCACCCAGGCCAACACCGCCCTGGCAGAACGCAGCGACTGGCTGTTGCCGATCCAGATCGAGGAAACCGACTTCGTGTTCAAGCCCTCGGCCTCGCGCTACGCGATGATGCTGGCGATCGACGTGCTTGCCACCACCACCGCACTCAACGATGCCAACGCCAACCACGAGCACCTGCGCCGCATCAAGCTGGCCCTGGACCGCCACCGTGGCGGTGATTCGCGCCTGCCGCTGGGTGACTGATCCATGCATGATTTCTTGATACGCAACGCCCTGATCTTCGATGGCAGCGACCAGGCTGGCGTGCAGGGTGATGTGGCCATCAATGCCGGGCGTATCGTCGCGGTTGGCCAGCTTGGAGACGCGCCTGCGGCGCATGTGGTCGACGCGCAAGGCCTGGCGCTGGCGCCGGGCTTCATCGATGTGCACACCCATGACGACCTGGAAGTGATCCGCAATCCGGACATGCTCAGCAAGTTGTCGCAGGGCGTGACCACCGTGGTGGTCGGCAACTGCGGCATCAGCGCCAGCCCGGTGCAGATCCGCGATCAGGTGCCGGACCCGATGAACCTGCTGGGCGATGCCGAGGATTTCCGCTATGCGGATTTCGCCAGCTACCGCAAGGCGGTGGAGCTCGCCGGCCCTGCAACGAACGTGGCCGCACTGGTCGGCCACACCTCCCTGCGCCAGAACCACATGGACCGGCTCGACCGCGCCGCCAGCGCCGACGAAATCAGCGCGATGCGCACGCAGCTGCGCGACAGCCTCGCCCAGGGTGCACTCGGCCTGAGCAGCGGCCTGGCCTATGCGTCGGCCTTCAGTGCACCGTCGTCGGAGGTGGATGCACTGGCGGAGGAGCTGCCGCGCAACGGGCTGTATGCCACCCACCTGCGCGATGAATTCGGCGGCATCCTCGAGGCGATGGAAGAAGCCTTCCATGCCGCACGCGTGCCGCAGGCAGCGGTGCGCGTCTCGCACCTGAAGTGCGCCGGCATCGACAACTGGGGCCGCAGCGGCGAAGTGCTGGCCTGCCTGCACGCCGCCTCGGCCACCCAGGATGTCGCCTGCGATTGCTATCCCTATGCCGCCAGTGCCTCGACCCTGGACCTTAAACAGGTCACCGATGCCTTCGACATCCTGATCACCTGGTCCGAGCCCGAGCCCGCCCAGGGCGGTCGCCTGCTGGCGGCGATCGCCGCCGACTGGAAGGTGTCGCTGCTGGATGCCGCAATCCGCCTGCAACCGGCCGGTGCGGTCTACCACGGCATGGACGAGGCCGACGTGCGCCAAATCCTGGCCCATCCGCTGACCATGATCGGCTCCGATGGCTTGCCGCGCGATCCGCGTCCGCATCCACGGCTATGGGGCACCTTCCCACGTGTGCTTGGCCATTACGCCCGCGATGAGCAGCTGTTCCCGCTGCATACCGCTGTGCACAAGATGACCGGCCTGCCCGCGTCACGCTTCGCGATGGGGGCACGCGGCTTCATCCGCGCTGGCTGGTGCGCCGATCTGGTGCTGTTCGACCCGGCACGGATACGTGACACGGCAAGTTTCCACGACCCGATCCGCGCCGCCGATGGCATCAACGCGGTCTGGGTCAACGGCTGCCTGAGCTACGACGGCAAGCAGGTCGTTGCCCGCGCCGGCCGTTTTGTCTGCCCCGAGGCTGCCCCCGCAGCCTGAGTTGCAACCGCTGTACCCATTACAAAGGAATACCGATGAGTGACATCAAACGCTATGGCGCCGAAGGCGGCGTTGGCCAAGGCAAGCAGCACATGCCGTTCTCGCGCGCGGTCGAAGCCGACGGCTGGCTGTTCGTCTCCGGGCAGGTACCGATGCGCGACGGCGAACTGGTCGCTGGCACCGTGACCGAGCAATCGCACGTGGTCATCGGCAATGTGCTGCAGATACTGGCCGAGGCCGGCTACGGCCCCGAGCACGTCGTGCGCTGCGGCGTGTGGCTGGACGACGCCCGCGACTTCTACGCCTTCAATGGCGTGTTCAAGCATTACTTCGGCGAAAACCCACCGGCCCGCGCCTGCGTCGAAAGCCGCATGGTGGTGGACTGCAAGGTGGAAGTGGACTGCGTGGCCTACAAGCGTCCGCAGCGCGACTGATCCGCCTGCAGCGCCCGGCAGGGACACGCTTCGCTGTAGTGGGGGGGGGGGGGGGGGGGGGGGGGGGGCGGGGGGGGGGCGGGGGGGGGGGGGGGGGGGGGCGCACCGGGAGAGGGGTGGGGGG
>NZ_JBRREC010000141.1:0-7717 GCF_056760015.1 Stenotrophomonas sp. STEN029
TTACCACTAAAGCCCCTGCCGAGCATGGCTCGGCACTACAGGTTGGCTCTACTGGTAGAGCCCTTGTCGAGCATGGCTCGGCACTACAACAGCACGTGCAAAAAAAACGCCGGCGTTGGCCGGCGTTTTTCTTGATGCTGCTGCAATCCTCAGTGCTTGAGGTTGCGACGCAGACGCTCCAGCGCTTGCAGCTGGGCGGTGACTTCGGCCAGCTTCTGCTGTGCTTCGGCCAGTTCCATGGCTTCGCCACGGTGTGCCAGCACGCGCTCTGCTTCTTCCTTGGCCTTGCGCACCGATGCTTCATCGATGTCGCTGGCGCGGATGGCAGTGTCGGCCAGCACGGTAACGACCTGCGGCTGTACTTCCAGGATGCCGCCGGAAATGGCGAAATCCAGGTGCTCGCCTGCAGCGGTGGTGACCACGACCTTACCCGGCTTCAGACGGGTGATCAGCGGTGCGTGCTTGGGCGCGATGCCCAGCTCGCCCAGCTCACCGGTGGCCACGACCAGGGTCGCTTCGCCGCTGAAGATCTGCTGCTCGGCACTGACGATGTCGCAACGGATGGTGCTCATGGATCTCTCTTCGCCTGGTTGGGTGGGCCTGCGCCCACCGCAGGTTGCCGCGCGGGCGGAGCATGCTCCGCCCTACGTGGTTATTAGGCCTTCTCAGCCATCTTCTTGGCCTTCTCGACCGCTTCTTCGATGCCGCCGACCATGTAGAACGCCTGCTCCGGCAGGTGGTCGTATTCGCCATCGACGATGGCCTTGAAGCCACGGATGGTGTCCTTCAGCGGCACGTACTTGCCCGGCGAGCCGGTGAACACTTCGGCCACGTGGAACGGCTGGCTGAAGAAGCGCTCGATCTTACGGGCGCGCGACACTGCTTCCTTGTCTTCCTGGGACAGTTCGTCCATGCCCAGGATGGCAATGATGTCCTTCAGTTCCTTGTACTTCTGCAGGGTCTGCTGGACGCGCTGTGCGGTGTCGTAGTGCTCCGTACCGATGACCTGCGGGTCCATCTGGCGCGAGGTCGAGTCCAGCGGATCCACGGCCGGGTAGATACCCAGCGAGGCGATCGAACGCGACAAGGTCACGGTCGAATCCAAGTGGGCGAACGTGGTGGCCGGCGACGGATCGGTCAAGTCATCGGCGGGCACGTACACGGCCTGGATCGAGGTGATCGAGCCGGACTTGGTCGAGGTGATGCGCTCCTGCAGGACGCCCATTTCCTCGGCCAGGGTCGGCTGGTAACCCACGGCCGACGGCATACGGCCCAGCAGTGCCGACACTTCGGTACCGGCCAGGGTGTAGCGGTAGATGTTGTCGACGAACAGCAGCACGTCCTTGCCCTTGCCGCTGGCGTCCTTCTCATCACGGAAGTACTCCGCCATGGTCAGGCCGGTCAGTGCAACGCGCAGACGGTTGCCCGGCGGCTCGTTCATCTGGCCGTACACCATCGCCACCTTGTCGAGGACGTTGGAGTCCTTCATTTCGTGGTAGAAGTCGTTGCCCTCACGGGTACGCTCACCCACGCCGGCGAACACGGACAGACCGCTGTGCGCCTTGGCGATGTTGTTGATCAGCTCCATCATGTTGACGGTCTTGCCGACGCCGGCGCCGCCGAACAGGCCGACCTTGCCGCCCTTGGCGAACGGGCACATCAGGTCGATGACCTTGATGCCGGTTTCCAGCAGCTCGGTCGAGGAAGACTGGTCTTCATACGACGGGGCCGAACGGTGGATTTCCCAGCTGTCCGACGCCTGCACCGGGCCGGCTTCGTCGATCGGGCGACCCAGCACGTCCATGATGCGGCCCAGGGTGCCAGCGCCGACCGGCACCGAGATGGCGCGGTTGGTGTTGGTGGCAACCAGGCCACGCTTCAGGCCGTCGGTCGAGCCCAGCGCGATCGCGCGGACGATACCGTCACCCAGCTGCTGCTGGACTTCCAGCGTGATTTCGGTGTTGTCGACCTTCAGCGCGTCGTACACCTTCGGCACGTCGGTGCGCGGGAATTCGACGTCGACGACCGCGCCGATGATCTGAACGATCTTGCCCTGACTCATTGCTGCATCCTCTAAATGTGTGCTGTTGACTGCGCGCGTTAGACCGCTGCCGCGCCGCTGACGATTTCGGAGATTTCCTGGGTGATCGCTGCCTGCCGGGCCTTGTTGTAGACCAGCTGCAGGGTTCCGATCATCTTGTTCGCGTTGTCGCTTGCCGCCTTCATCGCCACCATGCGAGCTGCGTGCTCGGAGGCAACATTCTCCAGCACCGCCTGATACACCAACGATTCGATGTAGCGGGTGATCACGTGCTCAAGCACGGTTGCCGCGTCGGGCTCGTACAGGTAATCCCAGTCGTGCGAAGCCACCTGCTTTTCGGCGGCCGGCAACGGCAGCAGCTGGTCGAAGCTGGCCTTCTGCGTCATCGTGTTGATGAAGCGGTTGTAGACCAGGTAGACGCGGTCAACCTTGCCTTCGGTGAAGGCATCCAGCATGACCTTGATCACGCCGATCAGCGTTTCCAGCTTGGGCTGGTCGCCGATGTTGGCCACCGAGGCGGCCATGTTGACGTTGACGCGACGGAAGAACGCGCCGGCCTTCTGGCCAACGGTCACCACGTCGATCTCGGCGCCCTTGTCCTGCCAGTCGCGCATTTCCGCGACCGTCTTGCGGAACAGGTTGTTGTTCAGGCCGCCGGCCAGACCGCGATCGGAGGAGATCACGATGTAACCCACGCGCTTGACCTGCTCACGCTCGACCAGGAACGGGTGCTGGAAATCGGTGCTGGCCTGGGCCAGGTGACCGATTACCTGCTTCATCGCCTGCGCGTACGGACGCGAGGTCTTCATCCGATCCTGCGCCTTGCGGATCTTGGAGGCCGAGACCATTTCGAGCGCGCGCGTCACCTTGCGGGTGTTCTGCACGCTCTTGATCTTGGTTTTGATTTCGCGTCCGCTTGCCATCTCTTATTCCCGTAGAGCGGGGCTATGCCCCGCTTTATCAGTGTGAAGCGGAGCAAGGCTCCGCTCTACATACGCTCTTACCAGGTGCCGGTGCTCTTGAAATCGGCGATGCCCTTCTTGAAGGCAGCTTCGATGTCGTCGTTCCACGCGCCGGTGCTGTTGATCTTGGAGGTCAACTCACCTGCGGTGTTGGCGAAGTGGGCGTGCAGGCCGGCTTCGAACGAGAGCAGCTTGTTGACCGGCACGTCGTCGAGGAAGCCCTCGTTGACGGCGTAGATCGACAGCGCCTGGTCGGCGATCGACATCGGTGCGTACTGCTTCTGCTTCATCAGCTCGGTGACGCGCTGACCGCGCTCCAGCTGCTTGCGGGTAGCTTCGTCAAGGTCGGAAGCGAACTGCGCGAACGCAGCCAGCTCACGGTACTGGGCCAGCGAGATACGGATGCCGCCGGACAGCTTCTTGATGATCTTGGTCTGGGCCGAACCACCGACGCGCGACACCGAGATACCGGCGTTGACGGCCGGACGGATACCGGCGTTGAACAGGTCGGTTTCCAGGAAGATCTGGCCGTCGGTGATCGAGATCACGTTGGTCGGAACGAATGCGGAAACGTCGCCAGCCTGGGTTTCGATGATTGGCAGTGCGGTCAGCGAACCGGTCTTGCCGGTGACGGCGCCGTTGGTGAACTTCTCGACATACTCTTCCGACACGCGAGCTGCGCGCTCGAGCAGGCGGGAGTGCAGGTAGAACACGTCACCCGGGTAGGCTTCGCGGCCCGGCGGGCGCTTCAGCAGCAGCGAGATCTGGCGGTAGGCAACAGCCTGCTTGGACAGATCGTCGTACACGATCAGGGCGTCTTCGCCGCGGTCCATGAAGTACTCACCCATGGTGCAGCCAGCGTAGGCGCTGATGTACTGCATCGCAGCCGATTCGGAAGCGGTGGCAGCCACGACCACGGTGTGGGCCAGGGCGCCGTTCTCTTCCAGCTTGCGCACGATGTTGGCAACGGTCGAGGCCTTCTGGCCGATCGCTACGTACACGCACTTGATGCCGGTGCCCTTCTGGTTGATCACGGCGTCGATCGCCATGGCCGTCTTACCGGTCTGGCGGTCACCGATGATCAGCTCGCGCTGGCCACGGCCGATCGGGATCATGGAGTCGACCGACTTGTAACCGGTCTGCACCGGCTGGTCGACCGACTTGCGCCAGATCACGCCCGGAGCAACGCGCTCCACCGGGGCGGTCAGCGCGGTGCCCAGCGGGCCCTTGCCGTCGATCGGCTCACCCAGCGCGTTGACAACGCGGCCGAGCATTTCCGGGCCAACCGGCACTTCCAGGATGCGGCCGGTGGTCTTGGCCACGTCGCCTTCGCGCAGGTTCTGGTAGTCGCCCAGGACCACGGCGCCGACCGAGTCGCGTTCCAGGTTCAATGCCAGGGCAAAGGTGTTGTTCGGCAGTTCGATCATTTCGCCCTGCATCACGTCGGCCAGACCGAAGATGCGCACGATGCCGTCGGACACGCTGGTGACGGTGCCTTCGTTGCGCGATTCCGCGGACAGGGCGACCTTCTCGATGCGGGTCTTGATCAGTTCGCTGATTTCAGAGGGGTTGAGCGTGGTAGCCATCGTCAAGTCCTAGTGCCGGCTTGTGGCCGGACGGTAATGTGAATTCAGTGTGCGAGCGCGGTCTGCAGGCGCGACAGCTTGCCCTTGAGCGAGCCATCGATGACCACGTCGCCGGCATCGATCACGGCGCCGCCGATCAGCGAAGCGTCCACCGCGGTCGATACCTCGACGTCGCGGCCGAAACGCTTGCGCAGCGCAGCCTTGATCTTGTCCAGTTCCTCGCCCGACAGTTCGGCGGCCGAGGTGACGGTGGCCTTGACCACGTGTTCGGCTTCAGCGCGCAGCTGCTCGAACAGACCGGAGATTTCCGGCAGTTGCTGCAGGCGGCGGCCTTCGGCCAGCAGGGCCAGGAAGCGACCGTAGGTCTCGCTGGTCGCGTCCGGGGTCAGCAGGGCGACGGCATCGCCGCGGCTCAGCTGCGGATTCGACAGCAAGGCCGACACGCGCGGATCGGCTGCAACGCGGGCGGAGAACGCAAGCGCGTCCGACCACGGCGCGAACTTGCCTTCCTCACGCGCAATCGCGAAAGCGGCGCGGGCGTACGGGCGGGCAAGCGTGAGGGCCTGGCTCATCGATCAGATCTCCGCAGCCAGCTCGTCGAGCAGCGCCTTGTGGGCGTTGGCATCGATTTCGCGCTTGAGCAGCTTTTCGGCACCGGTCACGGCCAGGGCGGACACCTGCTTGCGCAGATCTTCGCGGGCACGGTTGGCGGCGGCGTCGATTTCAGCCTGGGCCAGTTCTTTCTGGCGGGTGGCTTCGGCGATGGCTTCGTTCTTGGCGGCTTCAACGATCTGGTTCGCACGGGCATGCGCCTGGTCGATGATCTCGTTGGCCTTGCCACGGGCTTCTTTCAGTGCCTCGTTGACCTTTACTTCCGCCTGCGCCAGATCTTTCTGGCTGCGGTCGGCAGCGGCCAAGCCCTCAGCGATCTTCTGCTGGCGCTCTTCAATGGCCTTCAACAACGGCGGCCAGATCTTGGTCGCGATGATCCAGATCAGCAAAGCAAAGGCCAGGGCCTGTGCAAAGAGGGTGAGATTGATATTCATGATTAGCTCGATCGCTGGTGTCGGGGGTGGCTGCGCCGCCGTGGCGGCACAACCGAACCTTCATCCGAAGTCGGGAGCCGACAGGCACCCGACCGTCTCACTGCAGCTGGATCAGCCTGCCAGCTTGGCGGCTTCGGCCAGCAGGGCAGCAGCCAGCGGGTTTGCGAAGGCCAGCAGCAGGCCAACGGCGACCGAGATGATGAACGCGGCGTCGATCAGGCCGGCGGTGATGAACATGCGGACCTGCAGGACCGGGATCAGTTCCGGCTGGCGAGCGGCCGACTCCAGGAACTTACCAGCCATGATGGCCAGACCGAGGCCAGCGCCCAGTGCGGCCAGGCCGATCATGATGCCGACGGCAAGGGCGGTGGAGCTCTGAACTTGGGCGAGGTTGGTCAGGACGGCGAAGTACATGGTTATCTCCAGGAACTTTAAGTAGCTAAGGGTGATGAAACGGATGAAGGTTGAAACTGGGTGAAGCTTGTAACTTTAGTGACTGTCTTCCGACAGGCTCAAGTACACGATGGTCAACATCATGAAGATGAAGGCCTGCAGCGGGATCACCAGCAGGTGGAACAGCATCCAGCCAAAGCCGAACACGCCACCGGCAACGGCACCGAACACGCCGGCACCGCCCAGCACCCAGATCAGCAGGAAAACGATTTCGCCGCCGAACATGTTGCCGAACAGTCGCATCGCCAGGGAGATCGGCTTGCTCAGCCACTCGACGATGTTGAGGATCAGGTTGAACGGCATCATCCACTTGCCGAACGGAGCCGTCAGGAATTCCTTGACGAAGCCGCCGATGCCCTTGGACTTCAGCGCGAAGAAGATCATCAGGATGAACACGCTGATCGACATGCCCAGGGTGGCATTGACGTCGGCGGTCGGCACCGGCTTCCAGTAGTGGATGCCTGCCAGTTCCAGCGGCTTGGCGATGAAATCGGCCGGGATCATCTTGATGAGGTTCATCAACAGGATCCAGAAGAAGATGGTGATCGCGATGGGCGTGATCAGCTTGCTCTTGCCGTGGTAGGTGTCCTTGGCCTGGCGGTCAACGAACTCCAGGCAGATTTCAACGAACGCCTGCCACTTGCCCGGCACACCAGCCGTGGCCTTGCGGGTTGCCATCCAGAAGGCGAACACCATCAGCAGGCCCATCAGGACCGCGGTGACGATGGTATCGACGTGGATCATCCAGAAACCACCGCCCTCACCGACCGGAGCGGTCAGATTCTGCAGGTGATGCTGGATGTACGTGGTAGGAGTTAGAGCCTCGCCCGCCATGTGTCCGGAACCTTTATGAGTGAATCAACGTCTGGCCAGAGCCAGAACCTGGAACATCAGCGCCACTGGAATTGCCGCCAGCAGAGCCAAAGGAGGAAGTCGCCACCAGAAAAAAGCCATTCCCAGCACGGCAACAATCAGCACAATCTTCAGCATGAACCCCAGGAACAGGCGGACCATTGCTGAACCAGCGGCCTGAACGCCGCCACCGAGCCCTACCCACGCGGCCAGCGCCGTCCCTGCCACCACCGCCAGGCCCGATACAAGGGCGCCCAGCGCATGCTTTGGCCCCACGAAGAGGAAGGCCAGAGCCAGGACCACCACTGCGGCCAGCGGGTATACCGCGGCGCGCAACATCAGTCGCCGACCCGCGTCAACGGAGTTCAGCACGTCAAAGTGTCCTGCTTCAGGTAAAGGGAAGAGCCGAATCGCGCAAAGGCGTCTCGTCGAGCCGCGAAAGTATAACAGCGGGACAATTTGCGAGACAACCGGCATTTGTCCCCATTTGACTATGCAAGTGGCCGCAATATCACGTTTTTTCCCCCGCTGCCCAAGCAACGGTCCAGGTTGCGGGACAATAAATATTGCACTGCAACACGGGAACTTCCCACTGCCCCGCCGGTCAGACAGCTGCAGTCGGCAATCCGCTACCTCGTCGGGTGGGTGCGCGGACTCGGGGGGGGGGGGGGGGCCCCCCCCCCGCGGGGCCCCCCCCCCCCCCCAAGTTCGGCGAGGAAAAAAATTTTTACCCGCCCCGGCCCCAGGGGTGAAAACCAACAACGCGGGGGAGGGTTT
>NZ_JBRREC010000142.1:0-7525 GCF_056760015.1 Stenotrophomonas sp. STEN029
AGCAACCAAACCACCTGCCTCCAATCCTCAAGGCTTCGGTACGGGCTTCGGTACGGGCGTCGGTACTGGCGATGCGTCGCCCGTATGCATCATCAGCTTCGCGGCTGACGCCGCTCCTACAACAACCTAGAAGCTGATTTGTGTCAGCCGGCGCGGGCTTGTTTGACGATGGCGGCGGCAGCGGCGGCGGACTTCTTCACTTCGTCCCATTGGCCATTGCGGATCCAGCTGTCCTGCACCATCCACGAGCCACCGATGCAGACCACGTTCTTCTGCGACAGGTAATCGCCTGCGGTGGCTTCGGTGATGCCGCCGGTGGGGCAGAGCTTGAGCTCCGGAATCGGACCGGCAACACCCTTGATCATCGCCAGGCCACCAACGGCGGTGGCCGGGAACAGCTTGCAGATGCGGAAGCCGCGCGCGACCAGCTCCAGCAGTTCGGTCGGTGATGCAGCGCCCGGAACCACCGGCAACGGCGCAGTCGCCAAGGCATCGGCCATGTGTGCGGGCGTGCCCGGGGTGACGATGAAGTCGGCACCGGCATCGATGGAGCGCTGCATCTGCTCGACGGTCAGCACGGTGCCGGCACCGACAACTACATCCGGCAGTTCGCGCTTGAGCATGGCCAGCGCTTCCATTGCCACCGGCGTGCGCAGGGTCAGTTCAATCGCGGGCAGGCCGCCTTCGAGCAGTGCTGCGCTGACGGAGCGCGCCTGGTCGAGGGTGTGCACGGTAACGACGGGCAGGATGCCGGCGGCGCTCAGCAGCTGCTCGGCGCGGTCCTGGTATTGGGCAATGTTCATGGAGTCCTCTTTGATAAAGGTGTACGCGAATCCTGGATCTCAGGCGTCGTTGGCTTCGTGTGGGGCGGCTGCTGCGGCATGGTCATGGCCGAGTTCGTATTCGGCGTCGTAGTCCCACAAGCTGCCGTCCGGACGGGCCGGGCCGCAGGAGATCGAGATCGCGCCCTGATCGGCCGGGCCGACGATGCGGCGGTTCATCGCGAACAGGTTGCGGCCCATGTCCGAGCCGGCCGGCGCGGTGTTGGCGGCAATGCCGCGGGCAGCCCATTCGGCGGCATCGACCAGTACTTCCAAGGTGCCGGCTTCACCATCCAGACGGATGATGTCGCCCTCGCGGATACGCGCGATCGGACCGCCGCGTGCTGCTTCCGGAGTAACGTGGATAGCGGCGGGGATCTTGCCGGAGGCGCCGGAGAGACGACCATCGGTGACCAATGCGACGCGTCGACCCTGGTTCTGCAGCAGGCCGAGCAGCGGGGCCAGCGAGTGCAGCTCCGGCATGCCATTGGAGCGCGGGCCCTGATAGCGCACCACCGCGACGAAGTCCTGCGGCAGGGCGCCAGCGGCGTGTAGTTTGTTGAGGATCTGCGGCGCATCGACGACCACGGCCGGTGCTTCAATCGTGCGGTACTGCGGCTTCACTGCCGACAACTTGATCAGCGAGCGGCCGATATTGCCACGCAGCAGGCGCAGGCCGCCCTGGGCTTCGAACGGATTGGAGGCGGGGCGTACCACTTCCTCGTCGCCGCTGACGTCAGGGCGGGCACGTAGCTGACCTTGCCGTCGGTGAGACGTGGCTCCTGGGCGAAGGCGCGCATGCCACCCTCGGCAATCGTGGTCGCATCGGCGTGCATCAGGCCGGCGTCCATCAGTTCGCGGAACACGAAGCCGGGACCGCCAGCGGCAGCAAAACGGTTCACATCGGCTTCGCCGTTCGGATAGACGCGGGCCAGCAGCGGCACGATCTGCGAGAGCTCGTCCATGTCGTCCCAGGTGAGCACGATGCCTGCGGCACGGGCAACGGCGATCCAGTGGATGGTGTGGTTGGTCGAGCCGCCGGTCGCCATCAAGGCGACCACTGCATTGACGATGGCGCGTTCGTCGATCAGGTGGCCGAACGGGCGGAAGTCATTGCCGAGCGCGCTTATTTCCAATGCGCGTGCGGTGGCAGCACGGGTCAGCGCGTCGCGCAGCGGCAGTTCCGGGTTGACGAAGGAGGCGCCCGGCAGCTGCACGCCCATCGCTTCCAGCAGGACCTGGTTGGAGTTGGCGGTGCCATAGAAGGTGCAGGTACCCGGTGCGTGGTACGAGGCTGATTCGGCTTCCAGCAGTTCTTCGCGGGTAGCTTCGCCTGCGGCGTAGCGCTCGCGGACTTCGGCTTTCTTCTTGTTCGGGATGCCCGGTGTCATCGGCCCGGCCGGCACGAACACCGCCGGAAGGTGACCAAAGGCGAGGGCGCCGATCAGCAGGCCGGGTACGATCTTGTCGCAGACGCCCAGATAGATGGTGGCGTCGAACATGTCGTGGCTGAGGCCAATCGCCGTTGCCTGCGCAATCACGTCACGCGAGAACAGCGACAGTTCCATGCCGCCACGGCCCTGGGTCACGCCGTCGCACATCGCCGGCACCGCGCCGGCAACCTGGGCGGTTGCGCCCAGCTCGCGTGCGGCATTACGGATCAACTCCGGGTAATGCTCGAACGGCTGGTGCGCGGACAGCATGTCGTTGTACGAGGTGATGATGCCGAGGTTTGGCGTCACGTCACCGCGCAGCCGGTCCTTGTCGGTGGGCCCACAGGCAGCAAAGGCATGGGCCAGGTTGCCGCAGCTCAGGCGTGCGCGGAACGGACCTTCGCGCAGCGCGGCATCAATCCCGGCCAGATAAGCCGCGCGCGACGGGGCGCTGCGCTGGCGGATGCGATCGGTGATGGCTTGGATTTTCGGATGCATGGCTTTATGGCTGGAATGAGGAGGAAGGTGCGGCTGGGAAAGCGGCGGGCTTCGGACTCTGTTTCGGGAAGGACCATCTCCAGCTCTTGCGAGCGGCAGGTGAGGTCCATTCCCGGTTCCGGATCCGCTGGTTCCCGCTCAAGGACACCAATGCACGCGCAGCTTGTTGCCGGGCGCATTGATTGCAGCAAGGATCGGGAAGGTGTTCACGTCGCCGGAGGCAAGTGCGGCATTGAGCACCTCGAGCTTCTGCTTGCCGCGGACCAGCAGCAGGCGCTGGTTGGCCAGCGCCAGGCCATGTGGGGTCAAGGTGATGCGTAGGGACCAGTGCTTGGCCACCGGGCAGCCGGTCGCATCCAATGCCGCATAAGGGTGTTTGCTCTGCAGTGCCTGCGGCAGGTCGGGCGAGCCAGGGAACAACGAAGCGGTATGGCCGTCATTGCCCATCCCCAGCACCACCAGGCAGGGTGGCTGTGAATGCGTGGCGAGCAGGTTGGCGGTGTGCACGCATTCGGCGATCGGCAGGCCAACGCGGACAAGCGGGTCAAAATGCGCACCCTCGGCATGACGCAGGAAGCTGTCACGTACCAGCCAGGCATTGCTGTCCTTGTCCTGCGGCGAAAGCCAGCGCTCGTCGGCCAGGCCAACTTCAACCCGCGCCCACTCCAGGCCCTGGTCGGACAACAGTTCGTAGATGGGAGCCGGCGTGGTGCCGCCAGACAGCAGCATGCGGGCGCGCCCGCGCTGCTCGATCTCCGCGCTCAGCAGCGCTGCCATTTCCTTGGCGACACCTTCGGTCCAGGCCTCTTCGTCAGCATGGCGGACAAGTGTGATGCGGTCGGAAACAGCGGCGTTCATGCGGTCACTCCAGAATTGGCGCGCTGCATGTCCAGCGCATAAGCAGTGGCACCGAGCAGGCCGGGGCAGGGATGGGTGATGGCCATCGACGGGATCTGCGACATCGTCGCGGAGAAGCGTCCCTTGCTTTCAAACCGTTGACGGAAGCCGGAATGCTGCAGCTGCTGCAGCAGGCGCGGTACCAGTCCACCGGTCAGGAACACGCCGTCCCAGGCGCCCTGCACCAACACCGCGTCACCGGCGACCGCACCGAATATCTCGAGGAATACTTCGACCGCACGACCCGCCAGCACATCACCTTCGGCAGCACGTGCGCTGACCTCGGCCGGTTGCAGCAGGCCCGGATCGGTACCGGCCATCTCGCAGATGGCCCGGTGGATGTTGACCAGGCCGGGACCGCAGACCAGGCGTTCGTTGGACACCCGCCCGAACTGCGCCGACAGGATCTCCAGGATGCGGATCTGTTCGGGCGAGTTCGGCGCAAAACTGGCATGGCCGCCTTCGGTGGCCAGCGGGTAGTTGCGACCATCGCGCACCACCAGTCCGCCAACCCCCAGGCCGGTGCCGGGGCCAAGCACGCAGTAGTTGCGTGATTCGCCCACCGCAGCGGGCTGCCAGCCAGCGCCGCCAACCTGCACGACATCGTCAACGCCGAGCAATGCGATCGACATGGCCTGGGCGACGAAGTCGTTGATCAGATGCAGCTGCTCGAAGCCGAGCTGCTCGGCAGTACGCGTGCGCGAGATGACCCACGGATGATTGGTGATGCGTGCTTCGTCACCATCGACCCGGCCCGCTACCGCGAACACACCGCTGCTGGCGGTCGCCCCACGCTGCTGCAGGTAGTGCGCGGCGGCGTCGGCCAGCGATGAGAACTGCGCCACCGGATACTCGTCGATGCTGCCCTGATCCAGCGGCGCGGCCGCGGCGCGGTCAGCCAGCGCGAAGCGTGCGTTGGTGCCACCAATATCCGCTACCAGTACCAGGTCGGTGCTGGGGATCACAGCCCCTGCTCCGGGCCTGCTTCGGCGGCAATGGATTCGGGCAGGAAGTCCTGTCCCAGACGCGGTCCCCAGCCGCCGGCCGGGTAGGGCTCCATCGGCAGGTCGGCGGCCTTCCAGGCATCGCTGACGCTGTCGATCCAGGCCCAGGCGGCACGGACTTCATCGTCGCGCACGAACAGAGCGTGGTTGCCGTTGAAGGCGTCCAGGAACAGGCGTTCGTAGGCGATGCGACGGTGCAGGCCGGTGGGAACGGAAAGTTCCAGTTCCAGCGGTTGCAGTTCCAGCGCTCCCCATTCCGGGCCGGCCAGCGAGCTCATCAGGCCGAGCTGGATGTTTTCCTGCGGCTGCAGCTGGAAGGTCAGGCGGTTGGGGGTGGCGTTCTTGCGGTCGGGGCGCTCAAACAGCCAATGCGTCACCGGCTTGAGGTTGACCTCGATGCGGGTGGTGCGTTCTGGCAGGCGCTTGCCGGTAACCAGGTGGAACGGCACGCCAGCCCAGCGCCAGTTGTCGATATGTGCGGTGACGCCGACAAAGGTCTCGGCCTCGCTGCCTTCCGGCGGCTGGTAGGCCTGCGCGGGCTGGCCATTGATGGTGCCCGCGGTGTAGCGGCCGCGCACGCTGTCCTTGGCCGCGTGCTTGGCGTCGAGCGGGCGCAGGGCGCGCAGCACCTTCACCTTTTCGTCGCGGATGCGGTCGGCTTCCAGCGATGCTGGCGGTTCCATCGCCACCAGGCACAACAGCTGCAGGATATGGCTCTGGACCATGTCGCGAAGTGCGCCGGAGCGCGAGTAATACGAGTCGCGGCCATCCACGCCATCGCTCTCGGCGACAAGAATGTGCACCGAGGCGATGTAGTTGCGGTTCCACACGGCCTCCAGCAAGGTATTGCCGAAGCGCAGCGCCATCAGGTTCTGTACCGCTGCCTTGCCGAGGTAATGATCAAGGCGGAACACGCGGTCTTCGTCGATCAGCTTGCCGATCGACTGCAGGATCTCCTCGGCGCTGTCGCTGTCCGAGCCGATCGGCTTTTCCAGCATCAAGCGGTTGGGTGCAGCCAGCGCGCCGCCCAGTGCCAGGCCTTCGCAGGTGGAGATGTACAGCCCCGGCGGGATCGCCAGATAGCTGACGCAATTGCGGTGGACCAGGTCCTTGACCGCTTCGGCGACCGATTCGGCATTGCGCAGGTCCACCGAACGGTAGTCGATACGGTTGAGCAGGTTGCTGATGTCATCCTGGCTGGCGTGCGGCATGGCTGCTTCCAGGCGCGGACGCAGCAGGTCGCGGAATTTCTCGGTGTCATGCGGCGACAAGGCCAGCGCACGCACACGGAAATCTTCAGGGAGCAGGCCGTCGCCAAGCAGGCGTAGCAGGGACGGGAACAGATAACGCTGGGCCAGATCGCCTGTGGCACCGAACAGGAAGAGGGTGTCGTGCATTGCGCGAGTTTCGGGTGCGGATGACATCGTTGTCAATTGTTCGTCTTCAAGGCCTGCGCCGCGATTGGGACGCCCGCGTCCTTCGGCGCGAGGGGGCGGGCGTGGGCAGTCTGGGCTTGTGCATTGCAGCATGCCGCGAGGGCGGGAGCAGGTCCGTGCAGCGGAGCGCAGGTGCCGTGTAAGAGCGACTGTGATGGTGCCATATGAATATGCTTACCGTGCACAATGTTTCGGATGTATACGATTGCAGGAAACTGTTCTGTCGTTGTAACGCAAGTGTTCCCCAGCTCCAGGTTTCGACTCGCAACGAGGTAGTGATGGCCAAGGTTCAATTCGACAGTGTGCGCAAGGTGTATGACAACGGTCAGGTCGCCGTTGCCGGGGCCAGTTTCGACATCGCCGATGGCGAGTTGATGGTGCTGGTGGGGCCGTCGGGCTGCGGCAAGTCCACACTGCTGCGAATGGTGGCTGGGCTGGAGGAGATCAGTGCTGGTCAGCTGCGTATCGACGAGCGGCTGGTCAACGACGTTGCACCGAAGGATCGTGACATCGCCATGGTGTTCCAGAACTACGCGCTCTACCCGCATATGACCGTGGCCGAGAACCTGGGCTTTGGTTTGAAGCTGCGCGGCCACGACAAGGCCGAGGTGCAGCGTCGTGTGCGGGAAGCCGCCGATTCCTTGGGTCTGACGTCGATGCTGGACAAGTTGCCGCGCGCGATGTCGGGTGGTCAGCGTCAGCGCGTTGCGCTGGGGCGTGCGCTGGTGCGCGAGCCGGCGGTGTTCCTGCTGGATGAGCCGCTGTCCAATCTGGATGCAAAGCTGCGTCACTCGGTGCGTACCGAAATTGCGCAACTGCATCGCAAGCTGGGCACCACGATGATCTATGTCACCCATGACCAGGTCGAGGCGATGACGCTGGGCCAGCGCATCGTCGTGCTCAATGAGGGGGTGATCCAGCAGATCGACACCCCCATGGCGCTGTATGACAGGCCGGTCAATCTGTTTGTTGCAGGCTTCCTCGGTAGTCCAGCGATGAATATGTTGCGTGGGCAACTGCGACGTGATGAAGCAGGTTCGGCGATGCTGTGGTTGGACGAGGGGCTTGGTATTGCACTCGACGCCGTGTCACTGGGCGCGCAATGGTTCGACAAGCCGTTGGTGGTTGGCGTGAGGCCCGAGCACTTGCAGCCCGGTGGTGGTGCAGCCGCGTTCAACGCGCGCATCGAAGGGTTGGAGCCGGTCGGAAACGAGATTTTCGTCAATCTGCGCTACGGCGAGCAGGCGCTGATCATGCGGGTGCCGCCACAGCAGCTACCGCAGGTCGGGCAGGAGATCGCAGTTGAGGTGAACGCATCGAAGCTGCACTTCTTTGATGCGGGTAGTGGCAGCCGCATCGAAGCAGAAGCTTGATCTCTGTAGTGCCGAGCCATGCTCGGCTGGAGCTTTACCGGTACAGCCCCTGCCGAGCATGGC
>NZ_JBRREC010000143.1:0-7211 GCF_056760015.1 Stenotrophomonas sp. STEN029
TTGGGCCGCACGCCCCCCACCAAGGGCCTGTACCCCACCGGCCGGCGCTCCATGGCGTCACGCCGTGTGGATTAATACGCCCGCCACCCCCGGCTGCTGCCTAACCGCGGGCCCGGTCCGCCGGGCCCGCCCCTTCCTCCGCATTCACCTCTCCACGACCCTGGCCGGGCCACCCCGATGCATGTTTCCTTCTGCAACAGTGCTCCTGTACGGCGCCAGCAACACGCCTGGAAGCGAATGCTGCCCGTCTGCCTGTTGGCAATCAGCGGCCTCGCACAGGCACAGACAACCGATCTGTCCGGCTACTGGCTTGGTGAGATAGGCAGCGTACGCGAGAAGGTCGTGATGGGATTGCAGCTGCAGGCTGACGCCGACGGCCGCTACGACATGCAACTCGACCTGCCTGTGGCCCACCTGCAACGCCTGCCGCTGCCCGACAAGGCCGACTTCGACAACAAGGTGCTGGCGCAGGGCGCAGTGCACATGCGTCTACATCAAACAGGCAACCGCCTTGTTGGCAGCATGCTTGGCGACGGCGAGCAGGTCAGCCTGCGCCGCGCCAGCCGCGAACAGCTCCCCGCTGCAACGCATCCCGCCACCGACACGGAAACCTTGCCGGGCCCGCGCTGGAGCACCCGCCTAGGCGGACAGATATTCGCCTCCCCGGTAACCCATGAAGGCATCGCCTATATCGGCACGACCAGCGGCGCGGTATCTGCAGTCAGGCTGGACGACGGTGCGGTGCTGTGGACCGCAACGACCGGCTATCCGGTGTATGCCAGCGCATTGGTGACCGCCGATGCGGTATTCGTGAGCAGCGATGGCGGCTACCTGCATCGCCTCGACCGCCATAACGGGCGCGAACAATGGCGATCCGCCATCCAGGGCAGCCAGACCAGCCGCGAACCACCGCATCCTCAACTCGCCGCCTGGGAATGGCAGGCGCCGCGTCCACTGCTCATCGACGGACAGCTCTACATAGGCGGCGCCGATGGCACCGTGCAGGCACTGGATGCAAAAGACGGTGCCATGCGCTGGAAGATGCAGTTGCCCGGCCGCATCCTGCACAGCCCCGCCAGCGATGGCAGACACCTGTTCCTCGTCAGCGAAACAGGTGCCCTGCAGGCATTGGCGCTGCGCGACGGCAGCCCAATCTGGCAGTACCGCATGAAGTCCCGACCCGGAGCAGCGCCGATGGTGCACGCCGGCCGCGTGTTCGCCAACGATCGCAGTGGCGTGCTGTACGCGCTCGATGCGGCCGATGGTCACCCGCGTTGGCGCAGCCAGTTCTGGACGTCGTGGATAGAGTCGGAACCCGCCTTCGATGGCGACACGCTGTATATCGGTTCTTCCGATCTACGCAAGATCAGTGCGATCGATATCCGCAACGGACACGTGCAATGGCGCACCGATGTGGGCGGATGGAGTTGGGGAACGCCACTGCAGCTGGGCGATCACCTGATTGTCGGCATGGCGGCGGGCAAGCCGTATTTCCTTGAACACAGCGCCGGCATCGGCCTGCTCGATCGCCGCGATGGTCGCCTGCTGGCGCGGCGCACGATGCCGGCCGGGCATGGCTTTCAATGGGGCATCGCCGGCAACCTCGCTACCGATGGCAACATCGTGGTGGCCGCCGACATCGAGGGGGTGCTGAACGGCTTCGCCCTTGATGCGATGATCCCGAAGCGCAGCAGTGCTGCCTCCTTGCCATCACCTGCACTGCTGCAGGTCGGCTCCGTCTTGCCTTCCTCCCCCCATGGATTGCAGCAACCGTAACTTCAACCGCGAACGCACCAACGTGCGGCTGCACGCCAGCCGACATTTCGAAGAGGATTCACGATGACCGGACACCGACTTCCCACCCGTGCACTGTACGCCGCGCTGCTGCTCGCAATGGTCGCGCCCAGTGGCCATGCGCTTGCTGCCACCACAACCGCGCCCGCGTCGTGGCAACAGCCGGTGGAAGTCACAGGCGCCAGCATCATTCCGCGTCCGGTATCGGTACAGCCGGGCAATGGTCGCTTCTACGTTGATGCATCGACCCGTGTCATCGCTGCAGACGCTGCCAGCGAAGTCGCCAACCAGTTCACCCTGCTGCTGGCGCGCACCACGCCGCTGCAGCTCAGGACCAGCAGCAGTGGCCAGGCCAAGGGCGCAATCCAGTTCCGCATCAACAAACCTGCCGCCAATGCCGCTTCGCCGGAAAGCTATTCGTTGCGCATCAACAATGATGGTGTGCTGGTCGAAGCCGGTGATGCGCGTGGTCTTTTCTATGGCGCCATGTCGCTATGGCAGCTGCTTTCCGGCACACCCGCAAACAGCATCACCCTGCCGGCAATGCAGGTAGAGGATGCGCCGCGCTTCAGCTGGCGCGGCTTCATGCTCGACTCGGCGCGACACTTCCAGAGCATCGACGACATCAAGCTGATCCTCGATGCGATGGCCACGCACAAACTCAACACCTTCCACTGGCACCTCACCGATGACCAGGGCTGGCGCATGGAAATCAAGCGCTACCCGAAACTGACTGAAGTGGGCAGCTGTCGCGCGGCTGCGGGCGAAGCCGGCATCGGACCCGATGGCAAGCCGCATCTGTACTGCGGCTACTACACGCAGGAACAGATCCGCGACGTGGTGGCCTATGCCGCCGCACGCCACATCACGGTTGTGCCCGAGATCGACGTGCCGGGCCACGCCCAGGCCGCGGTTGCCGCCTATCCGGAACACGGCGTGGTCGATGGTCCGACCCAACCGTCGGCCAATTGGGGCGTGAACCCCTACCTGTTCAACCCACGCGAGGAAACCCTGCAGTTCCTGGAAAACATCCTCGCCGAAGTGCTGGAGATGTTCCCCGGCCAGTACATCCACATCGGCGGCGACGAGGCGGTGAAGTACCAGTGGCAGGATTCGCCGCAGGTGCAGGCCTATATCCGCGAGCTGGGCCTGAAGGACGAAGAAGCACTGCAATCGCACATGCTCAAGCGGCTGGAAAAGTACCTGGAAGACCACGACCGCAAGCTGATCGGCTGGGACGAAATCATCGAAGGCGGCTTGCCGCCGCAGGCCACGGTGATGTCCTGGCGCGGCATCGAAGGCGGCATCGAGGCGGCCACCCACGGCCACGACGTGGTGATGACGCCGGGCAATACCTTGTACCTGGATTTCCTGCAGACCAATCTGCCGGAAGAACCCACCGGCCGTCCCAAGTTCACCTCGATGCAGCGCGTCTACGCGTTCGACCCGGTGCCGGCCGAGCTGACCCCGGCGCAGCGCAAGCACGTGATCGGCGTGCAGGCCAACATGTGGACCGAGCACACCCGCAACGGCAAGGACCTCAAGCACAACGTGTTCCCACGCCTGGCGGCGCTGTCCGAGATCGCCTGGACGCCGCTGCAGAACAAGAGCTACGACGACTTCCTTGCACGCCTGCCGGCGCAGTTGCAGCGCTACAAGGCATTGGGTATTGATTACGGCCAGACCGCGTTGTCGGTGGCAATGAAGCGTCAGGACGATCGTGCAGCTGAGAAGGTGACGGTCGAGCTTTCCAACCCGCTCAGCTACCGAGACATCCGTTACACCACCGACGGCAGCACGCCGACCGCGCAGTCACCGGCCTATCCCGGCGCGCTGACCTTGCCGGTGCCGACCGTGCTGACCGCGTTGACCTTCTTCAACGGCAAGCCGGTGGCCGACAAGCCCAGCCAATGGAACTTCGATGCGCAGTCGCTGCTGACCCGCACCGACAAGACCCTGGCGCAATGCCCGCAGGGCGGCCGCCTGCTGCTGCGTCTGGTCGATGACAACCCGCTGCACGGTGAGCGTGACAACTTCGACGTCACCATCTTCAACCCGTGCTGGTTGTGGGAAGACGCGCAATTGCAGGACATCGCCTCGCTCAAGGTGCGCGCCGGTCGCATTCCCTACAACTTCGGCCTGCTGCGCCCCGAGGAAGCCAAACGCGGCTTCCGCAAGCCGGTGAGCCAGTACGGCGAGTTTGAAGTGCGCGCCGGCTGCGAGGGCCGCGTGCTGGCCACCGTGCCGCTGCCGCAGCAGCCGGGCAAGAATGGCTTCATTGAACTGGAGGCGCCGTTGCAAGCCGGTGCCGGGCAGATCACCGACCTGTGCATGACCTTCAGCGGCGATACCCGTCCGCAGATGTGGGTACTGGACCAGGTGCGTCTGCAGCCGAAGCAGTAAGGCCCGGGGAGAGATCACCGGGAAGGCGCGGTGCGGTACGTGAGTCCTCTCCACCCACGTCCCGCACCGCACCGACTTTGCAAAATCACCGGCGACTTGGCAGCGCCTGTGATGGCGCAAACGTAGCAGCCCAAGGGCCGCCTGCGGAAGTGCCATAAGGGCGGAAATAGCTGATTTATCTAAAGAATTAAGTTGCAGCCGCAACCAGAACAGGTTGCGGCGCAGCCCGGCGGCCCACTAACGGCTCAACGCCCTTGCAGCCTCAACAGCACATCCCGCAGCGGCGTCAGCACCGTCAGCATGCCGATCAGTACACCGCTGGCATTGGCCAACGCATCCATTGGATCGGCCATGCGCGTAGCAGTCAGTGCGCCTTGCGCCCACTCGATGCCCACGCCCATCGCAACCAAACCTGCGGCCACCCAGCACAGCGCGCGGCGGCTGCCGAACAGCTGCACCGCACTGGCAGACAGGATGAAGTAGGCCAGCAGGTGCTCGACCTTGTCACTGTTCTGCGGCAGGTTCAGTTCTGGCGGCGGAACCAGGCACACCACGATGACGGTCAACACCGCCGCACACCACAGGCCCAACCAGAACCCCTGCCGACGCAGCGGCTTCAGCGTCGTGCTTACAGCCGCCACGTCAGGTCACCGAGCAGGAAGGCCGCCGACATGTCGACGTCGCGGCTGAAGCCCATCACCTGGAAGCGCTCGCCCATTTCAGTCGGCAAGGTCAGTCGCTTTAGCTGATCGCGCAGGCGCAGCTGGCCGACTTCATCGGTGCGTTCTTCGGCTTGCAGCAGCAGATCGGTGATGCCGTTGCCGAGCAGGAAGTTGGCCTGGTTGCTGTAGCCGGCCAGCTCAAAACCGGCATTGGTACCGGCTTCAGCCAGCGCGGTGAAATCCACCGATGCGGTGATGTCCTGCAGGCCCGGCCACAGGAACACGTCGTTGTGCACGCGGTGACGGTAAAACGCGCGCATCGTGCCGTCGTTGCGATCGTGCTGGTAGAACTCGCTGCGCGAATAGCCGTAGTCGACGAACAGCATCGCACCACGCTGCATGCCACCGGCCACGGCCTGGATCCAGTACGGCAGCTGCGGCAACACCTCGGAGCGGTAACCGTGCGCGAACGGACGCTCCAGATAGCGTTCCACATGCCGCACCGCGCCCAGCATCAGCTGGTCGGCCGGTTGCGCGCCGCGCACGAAGCGGCCTTCGCCGTCGAGCTCGACAGTCTCTTCATAGATCTCGCCTTCGTCGGCGAGGAAGCGCGGCGTCGGCAGCGCGTCGATCACTTCGTTGGCGAACAGCACGCCGTCCCAATCGTCATCGAACGGCCGGTCCAGCCACTCCACCAACGCAAACACCGGCGGAATCAGTGCGCGTTCCAGACGCTCGCGCTGACGCTCGCGCAGGTCGGCACTGGGCTCGAGGATGGCATAGCGCTCGGGCAGCGCATCCAGTTCCAGCAGGCGCTTGAGCATGATTTCGGCAAACGCGCCGCTGCCGCCGCCCAGTTCCAGCATGCGTGCCTGCGGGCCGAGCTGCTTCAGCACCGGTGCAAGCGCATTGGCAGTGGTGGCGGCAAACAATGACCCGATTTCCGGCGAGGTGACGAAGTCACCGGCCGCACCAAATTTGCTGGCCCCGGCGCTGTAATAGCCCCAACCCGGCGCATACAGTGCCAGCTCCATGAAGCGCGAGAACGGCACCGCACCACCTTGGGCGAGGATGTCCGCACGCAGGTGCGCGGCCAGCTGCTCGCTGTGGGCGAGCGCGTCTGAATCGGGGGTTGGCAGGTCGGGATGCATGATGCGGCGGTTTGCGAGGACAATGCACAGGATAGCTGAGTAAGGAAATCCCAGATGACAGAATCCCAACGGGTGGCCCTGGTCACCGGCAGCGCGCGCCGTATCGGCGCCGGCATTGCCCGTCACCTGCATGCCCATGGCTACCGCATCGCCCTGCATGCGCACCAGTCCAGCGAGGAGCTGCAGTCACTGGCCTTCGACCTGGAGAGCGAGCGCGCCGGCAGTGTATTGGCGCTGGAGGCTGATCTGCGCGACGTGGCCGCCCTGCCCGACCTGGTCGAACAGGCGGTCAGCCACTTCGGCCGGCTGGATGCACTGGTCAACAACGCCTCCAACTTCTTCCCTACCCCGTTCGGGCAGGTACAGCCGGAGCAATGGGATGAATTGTTCGCGGTGAATACGCGTGCACCGTTCTTCCTTGCACAGGCCGCCGCGCCGCACCTGATCAAGCAACGTGGTGCCATCGTCAACCTGACCGACCTGCACGCCACCCAGCCGCTGCGCGAGCACCCGGCCTACAGCTCGGCCAAGGCCGCGCTGGAGATGGTGACCCGCTCGCTGGCACTGGAACTGGCCCCGCACGTACGCGTGAATGCCATTGCCCCCGGTGCCATCCTCTGGCCCGAACAGGGCAAGAGCGAGGCGGCCAAGCAGAAGCTGATGGAGCGCACCCCGCTGGACCGCCTCGGCACCCCGCACGAGATCGCCTCGGCGGTACGCTGGCTGCTGGACGACGCCGGCTACATCACCGGCCAGACCCTGCGCCTGGACGGCGGCCGCCTGCTGACCTAGTGCCACGCACCCGTAGTGCCGAGCCATGCTCGGCAGTGGCTTTACCAGCGAACAGCTGCCCTCACCCCAACCCCTCTCCCTCACGCGGGAGAGGGGCTCAAGAAGCCTTCGCCGCCCCCACCGTAGTGCCGAGCCATGCTCGGCATGGGCTTTACCGGTAAAAATCCGCTTGTGGGAGCGGCATAAGCCGCGACGCTGACAGTGCATCAGCCAGCTAAAAGCCAACCCCTCCCCAACCCTCCCCTTGCCTGCGGCAAAGGGAGGGAGCCAAGCGTAGTGGGGGGGGCGGGGGGGGGGGGGGGGGGGGGGGGGGGCGCCGGGCGCCGCGGGGGGGGGGCGGCCCGGGGCGCCGGGGAGCAGCCCCCGCAAGGCAACCAGCACCCGGGGGGGGGGGGGGGGGGGCCGCGGG